>NZ_JAVRCA010000005.1:218015-234570 GCF_034530995.1 Nostoc sp. DedQUE04
AGTCTTTGATACTCGTGGACGAGTCTTTGAGAGAGATGCTTCAAGTTCTAACTCTCCTTTGCCCCTCTACCCCTCTACACTTTTTAGCCAATACCTTTGGCGATAAAAAAGGCTTCACCAATGGGGCCTAATGCTAATACTGGGAAGAATGTAAGTGCGCCCAAGATTAAAATCACGCCTGCGGTAACGCCTGTAAATAGCCCGGTATCCGTTCGCAATGTACCAGTGGTATAAGGAACAGCTTGTTTACGAGACATACTATCTGCTAAAAACAGCAAACCGATGATGGGAATATAGCGTCCAGCAATTAAACTGAAGCAGGTACTCAAGTTCCACCACAAAGCGGTTAAAGTTGGTGCTGTACCTGTAGCGATCGCCAAAGGAGAAGGTTGTGAATCTCCCAAACCTTCAAAGCCAGAACCGTTGTTAGCAGCGGCTGAGGCGTATTCATAGATAACTTGAGCAAAGCCGTGGAAGCCGGGATTGCTAATTCCTGATAGTTGATCGGGAAACGCTAGGGCGATACCTGCGGGAATCATAATTGCGATCGGGTGAACTAGCAGAATTAAAAAACTAGCAAGTACAACCTCGCGCTTCTCAATCTTGCGTCCGAGAAATTCTGGTGTGCGTCCCACCATCAACCCTGTAGCGAACACAGCCAGAATCAGGTAAGCAAATAGATAAGCGGTTCCCGTACCCTGTCCACCCCAAATAATTTGCAGGAACATATTGGAAAGGGTAATAAAACCACCGTTGGGCATGAAGGAGTCATGTAAACTATTAACAGCGCCGGTCATCGTGCCTGTTGTAACTGTTGCGAACAAGGCAGATTGTGCCCAACCAAACCGCACTTCTTTACCCTCTAGATTCGGTTGCTGACTACCCAGCAGTGCATTCACAGCCGGATTGCCGTTATATTCCCCAATGGCATTGATAACGACAAATACGATGAAAAGCACACTAACCATGCCATATACTAACCAGGCTTGCTTGGTGTTATTAGCAAATAAACCGTAGGTATAAATCAGGGACGTGGGAATTGAAATCATCGCCACAATCTGAATCAAGTTTGAAAATCCATTGGGATTTTCAAAGGGGTGTGCGGAGTTGATGGCGAAAAAGCCACCGCCGTTTTCCCCTAATTGCTTGATAATTTCAAAATGAGCAACAGGGCCACGAGCGATCGCTTGACTGATATTCGCATCTTCCAAGGTGGGGAATACAACCGCACCCCCCAGTGTTTCAGGAACACCAGCTCCCATAAGAGCGATCGCGCCCACAATACAAATAGGCAGTAAAATTCGGGTAATCGAGCGAATTAAGTCTACATAAAAATTGCCTAACGATCTACCAGTCAATCCCCGAATAAAGGCAATCCCTACCGACAAACCAGTAGCAGCAGAAGTAAACATGTGATAACCAAGTCCCCACATTTGGCTGCCATAGCTCATGTAGGTTTCACCAGAATAGTGCTGCTGGTTAGTGTTAGTAATAAAAGAAATAGTTGTATGCAGTACTGTATCCCAAGTTGGGGCATTTATCTTGGTTGGATTTAATGGCAGCCATCCTTGATTCATAATAATCAAGAAAATCAGCAACCCCATTGCGACGTTACTGTATAGGATTGCCCGTCCATACTGCCAGCCAGTCATATTTTCTTTGGTTTTAACGCCAACCAAAGCATAAAGTACTCGCTCAACCGGATTCAAAATCGGATCGAGAAAAGTACTTTGCTCTAGGTAGACCCGCGCCATATAGCGCCCAAAAACAGGAGTAATTGCTACCACAATTAGTAGCGTTAATGCAATTTGAATCCATCCTTCTAGCATGAGTTAATCAAACTCCAACCTAAGTAAATTTGAGATAAATATCAGATATTTTCTTGTTATGCATCGGAAATATTTATGAAGTATATTGGCATACTTATTAACTTAACCAACCTATAGTTCTGGGCTTTCTCAATCAATCATGGAGCTTTTTGTTGAAGAAGACAAGGTATAAATTGATATTTAAACTAGGTTATATAAGAAATATATGTTTCTATGTATAAGAGTGTTTATCTCGATATATATCTGCAAATATAGAAGGATGGCTAAATACTAAACAAATAGCTATTTGACACTAAAACTAGCTGAGTCTTTGAGGATTACAGAAATTTTCAGCTTTATTGACTACGTAGGAAATGAGTAAGAATCTTAAAAAAGTGGTTATCAACTGCAACAATACAAACAAAACCATGATTTACGCGCAATTCGTCCAAAAAGGTTAATTTATCAAACCACTTTATCTACAAAACGTTAGGCGTTGCTTCTTTAAATATTTTACAAAATATCAAATTAACCTAAATATGGATATTTGGTAATTTTACATTTCAATAATTGCATCCAATATTTTGTAGCATTTTTTTGAGTTATTTCTATATCGCGCAAATTATGACCTTTGCATATCTTTAACATATAATATGTTAGTTGTAGAGCTACAAATAAATAAGTTAAGCCCAAAGGTTTTAAATGTTGCCAAAATAGGTGATATATAACTTGAAGTTTCTGTCTATGGCGAAAATGTATCCACCATTTGGTTTGATGTTCAGCTATATTTTTTTGTAGACCTAATATAGCCTCAATCTCTATAAATTTATCTTTTACTTGATTATAAAATTTTATTTCTTTTTCAATTTCTCCAGCCTTGTATGCTAAATCAGCATCATCAGATAACTGATAGGCTTCACTAATTAAACGACCAACATTTTCTGCTTTTTGTTGGTCATATCCAAGTTTAATATATATTTTAGTTGCTGCTTCTGCCAATTCAGCAAATTTTTCAGCATCATGGAGCCAATATATTTTTGTTTGTAGTTCTCCTAAAGTAGAAGCTAGAGTATGATTCATCAATTTGGCTTGGTTGGCTTGAAATATGCTTTCGATTATCTAACTTAAAATTAAACACTAAAATATAGCCTTTTGAGCATCTGAACTTAACTACTTTGATGTATTAGATTTAGCCGATCTTTTTACCCACCAAACTCATTAACTGCTTATCCAGTTCTATCAGGTAATCTCTACCGTAAGCTCCATTCTCTAACCCTGCGACAAGATGATTGGGAATGTCTTGTGTAATTTCTTCGCTACAAGAACCAGCAGCCAAAGCGATCGCAGCTACTGTATCTACATCCCCAGTAAAAGCGATACAATCTTGTAAAAGTTCGCTCATACTGTCATTTCGCATCACCGCAGTAATCGCTGCTCTGACACTCATCCAGCCTTTGGACTTGACTTTACCTTCCCACGGTTTATTCCACTCTCCAGATACATAACCTTCCAGAAACCGTCCTAATTTGCGTTTTGCTCCCAGTCGATAGATAAAATAATGCGACATTAAGGCAGCCGCAACAGCAGCATTGATCCCATCGGTTGTATTGTGGGTAATTGCCGCTTGAATTGTTGCCGCCTCAATGACTTTTTCTGGTGTGGGATAGATGCCAATGGGTGCTGCACGCATTGCTCCCCCGCTTTTGTCACTATCAGGGTTAATTTTCGTTAAAAACTCTTCCCCATCCTGAATTTCTAATAGAAAATGGTAGAATCTTCGAGCATAACCTTCTCTTCGATCGCGTTTAAAAGCTCTAACAAAACTATCGGCTAAAACTTCTGGCGTCCACGGTGCTTGAGCGACAATCACTTCCGCAATGGCAATACTCATCTGGGTATCGTCGGTGTAGCTGCCAGGATTGAGTCGAAAACGCGGATGTTCCACGTATCGACTCAAATCGTTGTTAGCGATCGTTTCGTCTGCATATTCAAAACCTGCACCGTAAGCATCTGCGATCGCTAACTCTAGCAGCATAAGGAAAGAGTATTAAATTAAAAACGGACGCGCCAGAAAAAAGCTAGAAACTGATTTAGCATCTACCGGCTCTCCCCCCAGAATAGCTTTTTCTAATTCTTCAGGAGTCATAAACACAGTTTCGATATCCTCGTCTCCATCTTGTGGTGGTGGTGTCTCCAGCTTTTCTAAATCTCGTGCCAGAAAAGCATAGATAATTTCATCAGAATAGCCAGGAGCTAGGAAAAATTCGCCTAATTTGTCCCATTTTTGGGCACTATAGCCAGTTTCTTCGGCAATTTCACGTTGTATTGTTTCTAAAGGCTCTTCTTTTCCTTCCAATGTCCCCGCCGGAAATTCTAATATCCGTCCCTGAATTGCAAAACGATACTGGCGCACCAGTATAAGTTTACCTTCTGCTGTCACTGGTACAGCTAGGGCACCGCCAGGGTGACGAATACATTCCCATTCTCCTTCCGATTTATTCGGCAAACGCAAGCGATTAACTTCAAAATCAAACTTGCGTCCTTTATGAAACAGGCGTTGTCTGAGCAGTTGTGGTAATTCTCTACCTAATGGCATAGTAAAATCTGATTATCTGTGAATACAGAGGCAAAATCAGTGTTCTTCTGCTTTTAAGGATGGTAATTTTAATTGTCCATCCATAAATGTACATCAGAACAGTCTACCTCTTTCAGCAGCTCTTTAATCACACACCCGGAAACTGGTTCTATCCAATCTGGGGCAATTTCTGCCAGTGGGACTAACACAAAGGCGCGATCCCGCATTCGTGGATGGGGAATTTGGAGATTTGGTGTGTCCAAAATAATGTCATCATATAATAACAAATCCAAATCTAGGGTTCGTGGCCCCCAACGTTCCTGACGCACGCGCCCAAATTGGTGTTCAATTTTCAACAAAATTTCTAATAACTGCTGGGGAAGTATTTCTACCTGCAATGTGACGCAGCCATTGAGGTAATCTGGCTGTGGTGGCCCGACAGCTTTGGTTTGATACCAATGGGATCTGGCTTCTAAAACAATACCTGGCGTTTGGGCTAAAGTCTCGATAGCTGCTGATAAAATTGTCTGAGAATCGCCAATATTACTACCAAGAGCAACGGCGCTTCGTCTTAGCTCTGCTTCGTCGTAGCCCGATGTGGACATTATATTTTCCTGAAATAAGCCGTTTTCGGGCTGTCTGTGCGGATACTTGTCAATAGTTTTTAGATTCGCAGTATTTATCAAAACTGCAACATTTTTTACAAAACTAAATTAACCAAATTTAAAAAACATTATTTTCTAGTGAATTCAGTTAATTATTTATAGGATATTATACTAACACAATGGTAGTGCTATAACCCCAAAGTTGATTGATGGTGGTTATAATTGCTTACTACTTTGAGTGAGCGAGGAACTGACGTGGGGAAGCTTACCTCCTGGTTCAAGCGAAGACCGACTAATTTGAGTGACTCTGGACGAGGAGGAACGAATGAGAGCTTACCACCAGCACATCTGGCGCAGACGAGGCAGTTACTGAGCAAAATGAAAATTTTACCATCTAAGATAAGGGTCAATCGGGCAACTGGCGCTAAACCACTCTATCGCCGCTTCTGGTTTTGGGCAGGTTTAGGTATTGGTGGTGGGATAGCTGCCTCGATCTACGGCATCAGTTTAATAGATCGGACTTTGCCAGATCAGTCCGAGTTGAATGCTGTGTTGCGAGAGCAAACACTGACCATAAAAGCTGCTGATGGCACAATATTACAACAACAAGGTGAAACGGCCAGAGAACAGCTACAGCTAGAACAAATACCAGATAATTTAAAAAAAGCTTTTATCGCCTCAGAAGATAGAAGATTTAGGCAACACAATGGAGTCGATCCGCAAGGGATTGTCAGAGCGAGTTTGAATAATTTGCGATCGCAAGGTGTGGTAGAAGGTGGTAGTACCATCACCCAACAGCTAACGCGGATTCTGTTTTTGAAACAAGAGCAGACAATCTGGCGCAAACTCAAGGAAGTCCGCCTTGCCCAAAAAATGGAGCAAGAATTAACCAAAGATCAGATTTTAGAACGTTACCTAAATCTGGTTTATTTGGGATCTGGAGCTTATGGTGTGGCAGATGCATCCTGGGTATATTTTAGTAAAACGCCAGACCAGCTTTCCCTTGCAGAAATGGCTACAATCGCTGGATTAGCTCCTGCTCCTAGTTTATACGCCCCAGACAAAAATCCCGAAGCGGCGAAACGGCGGCGGAACTTGGTATTGCAACGGATGCAAGAAGATAAAGTAATTACACCAGAGCAAAGGCAAGCAGCCGTTCAGGA
Organism: Nostoc sp. DedQUE04; assembly: GCF_034530995.1. NCBI lineage: Bacteria > Bacillati > Cyanobacteriota > Cyanophyceae > Nostocales > Nostocaceae > Nostoc > Nostoc sp. DedQUE04. The sequence continues at coordinate 224,167 of NZ_JAVRCA010000005.1, forward strand.
GCCATTAACCCTCAAAACCAGTTTACCTAAGCGACTGGAAATAGAATCACCCTACTTTACCAGCTATATCCAAAAAGAATTGCCGAAGTACGTTTCTTCTAATGTGTTAAAAAGTGGAGGTCTAGTAGTAGAAACTACGCTGAACCCGACTTGGCAGAAAGTTGCAGAAGAGGCGGTTGCCAAAACCCTGCGAAATCAAGGACGCTGGGAAAACTTTAAGCAAGCGGCAATGGTGGCTATAGACCCCCGAAATGGTGAAATTAAGGCAATGGTTGGGGGAAAAGACTTTGGTAAAAACCAGTTTAATCGAGTTACCCAGGCACAACGGCAGCCAGGATCGACATTTAAAGGGTTTGTATATGCCACTGCGATCGCTACCGGTAAAAGCCCCTACGATAGCTACGAGGATGCACCCTTTGTCGTAGATGGCTATGAACCGAAAAACTATAGTGAAAACTTCCGGGGTTCAATGAACATCCGAGATGCACTTACCCGCTCTGTTAATATTATTGCAGTCAAGGTGTTGATTGATGTGGGATTTACACCAACGATTAAACTTGCCCATGATATGGGGATAAAATCTGAACTCAAGCCCACCTACTCCTTGGCTCTTGGTTCAAATGAAGTCAATCTGCTAGAGTTGACCAGCGCCTATGGCAGTTTTGCGACTCAGGGATTGCACGCAGAACCTCATGGTATTACCCGCATCCTCAACCGCCAAGGCAAAGTCATCTGGTCAGCTAATTTCAAGTCAAAACGCGTCCTTGACGCTGACAGTGCGGCCATCATGACTTGGATGCTACGCAACGTCGTCCAAGCGGGAACTGGTGGTGCTGCCCAATTAGCTAATAGACAAGTTGCAGGCAAAACCGGCACCTCCGACGAAGCCCGCGATTTATGGTTTATTGGCTACATTCCTCAGATGGTGACAGGGGTATGGCTAGGTAACGATGACAACCGCCCTACTTATGGCAGTAGTAGTAGTGCTGCTTACACTTGGCGCGAATTTATGGAAAAAGCGGTAGAGGGGATGCCTGTAGAAAAGTTTCCCAAACGACCCAAGTTAGACGGTCGCAAAGGCACTATCAAAGCCCAGTCCATCAAGCCCAAACAAGTGCTGAATCGTTCTATTGCCTCTAAAGATGATGATGACTCAGAAGGGGAAAGAGCGAGAAATTCTAATTCTGAGGAGAGTGGTTCATCTAGGAGACGTAGAAGAAGGAGAAGCTATTCTCAAGAAACACAGCAAGCAAGCGATTATACCCCAAGACGGAGAAGGCGCGCTCGCAGCGAATCAAGTTCTAGTAACTCCTCTTCAGAATCATCTACTCCACGGCGACGTTCTAGAAGAGTAGAATCTGATTCACCCCGGTCTAGAAGAAGTCGGCGAGAGTTGCCTCCCGCAAACAGTTCTGGTTCTTCAGGTTCTTCATCGTCACAACCATCTTGGCGGGATAGACTTAGACCTTCTAACCAGTAATGAGAAGTGGGCATTGTTGAGACTATGCACGACTTGGTAGGGAGTAGGGGAGCAGGGGAGCAGAGGAAACAAGGGGACAAGGTGACTTAAGTCAGAACTTACAACAAGTCTTTACCCTTGTCCCCAATTCTCGTTGTCCTCAAGTCGTCTTTAGTCAACCAGACTCAATCTCAGAAGTCAAAAGATAAAAACGCCCAGTTAAAAGCACTGCACCCATAAATAGCCCTAGTATTAAACCCAACCATAAACCTATAGCACCCCAGCCGAAAGTGAATGCCATCAGATAGCCCCCGCCTAGACCTACTATCCAGTAGGCGAACATAGTAATTAACACTGGCACTTTGGTATCTTTCAAGCCGATTAAAGCACCAGCAGCAATAGTCTGAATAGAATAAAATATTTGGACTATTGCCCCAACAGCCAGGAAAGAACTTGCCGTTTTAACTATCTCGATATTATCTAAATTACTGGTGTCCAAATACATTGCCACAATATAGTTGGGAAACAGCCAAAAAATTAGTGCCACAATACTTACAAAAGGAGTAACAAGCGCAATGCAGACTAATCCGGCTGTGCTTGCACCCTTGAGATCGTTTTGTCCCCTCAACTGTCCTACTCTCATCGTGACGGCATAGGAAATACCTATAGACACTGTTTCGACAAAACTTTCTGTCTCGACGGTAATTTCATGTGCTGCTAACGTCTCTGTTCCAAACCATCCCATCATTAAAGCAATGGCAGTAAATACTCCAATTTCTGCTCCATACTGCAACCCCAAAAACCACCCAGTTTGGAAGATATCTATAAACATATCTTTATCGAACTGATGCAAAGCACAGTCAAGCTGATAGTCTTTAAAGTAGTTATCAAAGCAAATCCAACTGGCGACAGCGATAAAATTTAGCCAAAAAATGAGTGTGCTTCCCCAACCGATACCGGCTAAACCAAGGGCTGGTAAACCAAATTTACCGAACATTAGCACGTAATTAGCAACCGCATTTAATAATAGTCCAGCTACCGTAATTACTGTTAAAAATTGGGGCCGATTCAGGGCAGAGCTAACTTCTTTTAAGATACAAAAACCGAGTGCGGCCGGAAAACCCCAAACAATAGACCGCAAATATGTTTGAGCTAATAATACATTGCTTTCTTCTTGACCAGTTAGCAGCAGGATATAGTCAAAGTGCCAAATGATAAACATTACAGGTAAGCACATCGTCACGGCTAACCAAATTCCTTGACCAGTAGCACGATTCACTTGGTCTATCTTTCCTGCACCAAAAGCATTGGCGACACTTACACCCGCGGCTGAAAGAACAGAACGACAAACGGAAGCTAAGGTAGAAAAGGTAACAGCACCTAAAGCACCCGCAGCTAAAACTTGGCTGTTAAGTAAGCCCATCATCACCCCATCCAATAGAGGAATGCCCGCTTCTAATATTTGAGTAATTACCAAAGGAACTGCTAATTGCAGGCAGGCTTGAACTTCTAATATCAGTTCTGACTTAAATTCTTTTGAGGTTAACTCCATTGGGGCGCTAAAAAAGCAATACTAAATACATTAAGATATATTAACGCCATAGGTGTAATCAACTCAAGCTATTAGCGATCGCCTCTGCAAAAATTGTGTTTCCTAACCCCATTTCCAGCAGATGACAAGTTATTTCCGATCTTCAACTGTCAATAATGGCACATCGTTAATCTGGGTAAATGTGATGCTTTTGACCAGGCTTTGCTATTACCTATGCCCAGCTTCAATGTACCAGCATTTATGGCTGTAATAACAGTATTGTAGTTAGGATTGAAGGTAATACCTATTAGTAATTAGCTAAACAGAGATCACTATGAGTTGTGAACTTTGAATTAAAAAATTGTTTGAACTCAACACTCACAACTCATAACTTTCTCAGATTATCGCGCTGGTAGTTGTGGGTGTGTGGTCGAGTACTTTGTCACTACGCCAGAAATTTCGGGGTTGTAAAGCCTGAGATAATTCCAGTAGTTGCCAAATACTTGCCGCACATAGTTTTTAGTTTCATCAAAGGGAATTTCTTCAACAAACTCATCTGGATCTTTTGTAGTTAGAGTTTGCAACCATTTGGAGACATTGCCGGGGCCAGCATTGTAACTAGCGATCGCCAGCAAAGAGTTATTGTTATATTGATCGTGGGTATGACCCAAATACCATGTACCCAGCATGATGTTATCGTTGGGATTTTCTAAACTTATTGTTTTGAAATCCACCTTGATTTGTGGGGCGATCCATTTAGCTGTACTCGGCAACACCTGCATCAAACCAGTAGCTTCAGCGACAGATTTGATTTTTGGTTCAAACCGTGACTCTTGACGCATCAAAGCAGTTACTAGCAAAGGATTAAGTTTACGGTCAACAGACCACTTTTCAATCTCTCGCTGATAGGGAAATGGATAACGCGCTTGCCAGTAGGTGATTTGTTTACTTAGAGTCTGATATTGGGCAAGTTCGGCTGGTATTTCTCGGTCTTCCAATTTAGAAATTTTGTCAATTCCGATGAGATTTTCTCCCCTAGCCTGCCGCATCAACCCTTCAGTAAATTGCTCTGCTACCGTTGGCTGAATTTTGTTCTGAAATTCTGTTTGCCATTGTAACCAGGCATCGCGGTCTTGACCTAGCAGATACAATTCTTTGAAAGTTTCAGAACCAGCAGGCGGTAATGGACGCTGGGGTGCGATTACTTCCGGGTTCATGACGCGCACGTTGTCAAAGTTGCCGACATTTAGCCCTAACATTGTCGCGGCTCGCCATGCATAGTAAGAGTAGGGAAACTGGCTAATCACATATTCATAAGCAGTTTTAGATTCTTGCTGTTTCCCCAGTGCAGCCGCCCATTTACCTACCCAAAAGCCTGCTCTTGGAGCCAAAATACTATTGGGGTTATTAGTGACGATTGGTTCTGCCCATTGCCAAGCACCGACGTAATCTTTGGCATTGGCTTTATCCTGGGCGATTTTCCAACGATACTCTGCTGCTTCGTCAGAGTTACCATATTTACCTATGAGTAATTGCCACGCCGCGCTAGCTGACTTTTGATCCTTGAGAGTTTGGAGGGTTTTGGCTTTTTGTGCCAGTGCAGTACCAGCTTGTTTGGGAAATTTACTAATTACCTGATCAAGATAGGGTAAGCCGTCTTTAGGTGTTTTTGCGGTTTCTGCTAAACGCAGTAGTGCCGTCCCAGTTTCCTCACTATTGGGAAATTCCTGCACTAATTGTTTATAGGTGGCGATTGCTTTTTCTTTATCTTTGCCTCCTACCTGTAAACCCCGTGCAGTCCGGTAGAGGTTGCGCGATGTTTTGGGTGCTTTGGCGTAAGCATTAGCCGCTTTGGGAAATTGACTATTTTCCCAATAGCTAGTACCAATAAGTTCCCAATCTTCGGGTTTGAGGGTAGTCTGTTTTGCTAGCTGATCCAAAACGCCCACTATGCCTGGTTGATCGTAGGCATACTTAGCCAAAATCAATTGTAATTGTGGCTGATTGGGATTTTCTTGCAAGCGTTTGCGGATAATTTCCCAAGTTAGAGGATTGGAAGGAAATTGAGCGATCGCAGTTTCTTGTTGCTTTGGTTGAGCAATCAGATATAGCGCTTTGACTGCGGCCGGTTCTTTGGGATACAGTTTTAGCACCCTTTGCCTGAGATCCGAGGCTTTGCCGTCCTCGCCCAGCAAATCCTCTGCCTGGGCTTGTTTGAGCAAAATGTATGGTGCGAGGATCGGATAGTCTTTCTCTAGTCCTTCGAGTAAAACTAGAGCTTTTTGCCCTTGGGTTCTTTCAATATAATCACTCGCCAAAAGATAACGAGCGCGATTGCGATCGGGCGATCGCGATTCGGCAGCGATCGTTGCTAGTTTTGCCGCCCGTTCTGGCAGCGATTGCGATATCAGCCCAAAGACAGCTGATTTGGCAACACTACCGTCCGATCTTTGCTCTGCTTGATTCTGACTTAGTTTGAGCCATTTTCCCAGAGACTTGCCAATCTCAGGTGCTGATACCATTGCCCCAGTTAAAAAGGCAAGCAGTGCTGCACCCGCAATTATCGAAATTTGCTTTTTCTGTAGTTTCTTCAGCATGAATACCCGCTGAAAAGTTTCGGTGAATTTCTTGAAACTCTAACACTCCTAACCATCAGTGTTACCAATTTTTAATTTTAGATTTTTAATTTTATGTAGAAAAATACTCATTTTCAATCCTTCAGTTGGTAGTATTGAGTAATTAGCACATATTAGATACTATTACATCTATCTTGGGTATATCTTAAAAGATGGTAGGAGGCAGCCCTTCAGTTAGGGATTCGACTTCTACTGATTTGGTACGACTGAATTCCCTTACCTTGTAAGAAGCTGACACGACAGTGCAAATCTGAAACTCTTCTCTCGATAAATAAATTACGTCGCCACCACTTGGGTATTTTCCAGCTTTGTCGGGTGTATTATCGCCTCAGCCTAACGCACCGTCATAAATTTTCGTGCGTTATGGACTTTAGATTTAACGCACCCTAGCAAATTAAAGCTAATGTAGAGCAGGTTTTGAAATTTGCGCGTACACCGTTGCTGAAACAGTAAGAGAAATAGAGCGGAGTTTATTAGTATACATTAATACTTAACAAATATCCTCTAAATCCCCATCGATCGCATTCTGAATTCTGACTTCTGACTTCTCATTTAAGTTTTTCGTGAGCAGCCAAAATAATTTTTTCGGTTTCTTCCCAGCTAATACATTTATCAGTTACAGAAACACCATATTTTAATTCTTCTTGTTTCCCAGCAATCGGTTGACTACCTTCATACAAATGCGATTCTAGCATCATGCCAACAATTGATGTATTACCATCCACTATTTGCTGAATAATATTTTCTAAGACAGCACCTTGTAATTTGTAATCTTTATTGGTATTTCCGTGGCTACAGTCGATAACAATTCTCGGTGGTAAATTTGCCTGTTTTAATTTCTCTTCTACCAGTTTGACATTTGCTGGATCGAAGTTAGGTTGACTACCACCTCTTAAAATTACGTGACCGTAGCCATTACCTTTAGTTTGAAAAACGCTGACCTGACCGTTTTGATTAATTCCCAGAAAACTATGCGGGTTCCCAGCTGATTGTAGAGCATTCAAAGCTACTTGAATATTGCCATCAGTACCGTTTTTAAAACCTACAGGCATCGAAAGTCCACTGGCCATTTCGCGGTGAGTTTGTGATTCAGTTGTGCGTGCGCCAATGGCAGACCATGTAATCAGTTCGCTGATATATTGAGGGATGATTGGATCTAGTGCTTCTGTGCCAGCAGGTAATCCCAACTCTGTAATTTTTAATAGTAGCTCCCGTGCAATTAATAAACCTTTCTCTACATGAAAAGAATCATCCATATCTGGATCATTAATTAACCCTTTCCAGCCTACAGTTGTTCTGGGTTTTTCAAAATACACTCGCATAATTAGTAGCAAGTTATCCTTGACTCGCTCGGACAAGATTTTTAATCTCTCAGAATATTCGAGTGCTGCTTTTGGGTCATGGATTGAGCATGGGCCAACTACTATAAATTTCCGACGATCCTTAAAATCCAGGATATCTTCTATTTCCTGCCTATATGCTAAGACTCTTTGTTCGGCTAATTGTGTTAAAGGTAATTTTGACTTTACTTCATTGGGAGTTAATAAAATGCGATCGTTCTCAATGTTAGCGTTATCTATATTACTATTAAAGAATTTGTTGTGCATGGGGGATGCTTTGGCAATTCTATAGACGCACTTCAACTCAAAAGTGTAACACAAACCAATGAAATTTTAAAATAGCTTATTTTCTGCTTGACAAATTTCTAATTAGACTGTAAACGAGTTAAATTATAACTAAAAAAGGGGAAAACATTTCCCCTTTTCTTTTTTATTGGACTACCGACTTAGTAGTAGTGTATATCATTACTGCCATACAAACACTTTAGCTTCGTATGGTCCCAAGTCAATTACGATGCCATCTTCACCAGATTCGACATCATAATTGCCTGTCCACTCGTGCCATGTCCCAGCGCTAGGAAAGTCAGGAACTTGATAGCCTCCTAGAAAATTTTCGGAGAAATTTGCAATTACGACTACACGAGAACCTTCATCATTCCAACGAGTATAAGCTAATACTTTTGCTTCCGGATTTTCGTGGATAAAATCGATATTTTCTGTGTAGAGAGCGTGATTGCTTTTACGCAGATTAGTTAAGCCTTTGTATGATTCAAATAAACCACGATTTAAATCGTTACCTAACAGTGTCCAATCAATTTTGGATGATTCAGGTTGTTTAGGTTTATACTCGCCAAATTCTTCTCCCATCCAAATCAAAGGCACACCAACAGCAGTCATTAGGATGGCTACTCCTAATTTGACCCGGCGAAATGCTTCTTCGTCAAAAATCTCACGGTTCCCCAGTTCAACCATCACATGATTATGGTCGTGGTTAGTGAGATAATTTACTACATTGGTAGCACCCAAAAAGCCTTGGCGCTTGCAGTCAATCACATCTTTGAGACGCTCTAAATCAAACGTATCACCGCAAATGTGTTCTAGAATGCAATGATAAAAACTATCATGCCAGCAACCATCCATCGGCCCATCTACATTGGTAATGCTGGTAGTTTCAGGAATGTGTTCGGCAACATTATAAAAAGGCTTCATGCTAGCAGTGTTTTTGGCTTCCTGAACAATCCAGTGCATGAAGTCGTAGTTAGCAATTTGCCGCGCCGCATCATAGCGAATACCATCAAGATGAAATTCTCCAATCCAAAAACGAATTGTATCACCAATAAATTTCCAGGCTGGTTTAATATCTAATTTTTCATCATAATGTTCGTAATTAAACTCAGGCCCCCAATTATTATCAGGGTCACGAGGTTCGTGATGATACCAGTAATCGTGGTCAATTTGTGTTAAAGGAGCAGATGCTTCTGAGTGGTTGTAAATTCCGTCAATAATTACACGAATGCCTCTGCCATGACACTCATCAATCAAATTTTTTAACTCAGCAGTAGAACCATAACTTGATTCTGTTGCAAAAAAGTGACGAGGGTTATAACCCCAACTATAATCACCAGGATATTCTTTAAGTGGCATCAACTCAATAGCATTGACTCCTAGTTCGCACAAATAGTCTAACTTTTCAACTACGTGTTTGTACTTGCCTCGTGCATAAGGGTCGTCCTCGCCACCAGAAAAGTCACCGACATGCAATTCATAAATTACTAATTCGTGGTCAGCAGGTAAAGGTTTGTCATCATGTTGCCAAACATAAGTATCGGTAATCCTTTGCCCATCTTTGACCCGGATAATACCATCATCTTTTCCACTTTGTTCATCTATATCAGTTGCATAAGGATCTGTAACATCAACCCATTGTTCGGGTTCAAAAAACCATGAATTTGACTGAACGCGAAATTTATATTTATAAACGCCGTCTTCTAGTTCAACACTTGTACGAAAATAACCATCATCACCTTTTTCCATTGGAATTTCTTGCCAATCAGAAAAAGAACCAATTAATGCTACTCCTTTGTTATAAGGTGCAAATAAATTAAATTCAATTGGCTTTGCCATAGAAGTGTTTGTAATACCAAGGGTTGATAGAAGTATTCTCGGATGCTCAATTGAATTTGCAAATCGCTCTACAGAAAGAATTATGTAACCAGCGCTTCTATCTTCAGGATGAATTTATCAATAAAATTGTAAAGAATTACTGTGATTAATATTTTTTGACTGTCTATCATATTTTTTTACTAATATCAAATTCAACGTCAGGCATTTTAGGCTCGTAATACTACTAAGCCTAAAATGCTATTGAACTCAAAGTGTAAAATTAGAGGATGTTTGAAAAGTCACGATTGATCTATCAAATATTTTTTTACCCCACCCTAACCCTCCCCTTATAAAGGGGAGCCACTGCGTTGGGCGGGCAACGCCCGACTTGAAGCATGTGGCGTGAGAGAACCGGATTTTTCTTGTTTCCCCCCTTTATAAGGGGGGACTAAGGGGGGTAACAATGCAATTAAAATCACAGCCCATCACTTTTCAAACAACCTCTTAGAACGGATAGATTAATGGCTTTTTCTTAAGTTTTTAAATAGCAGATATTTAGTAAGGATAAGAGATTGTTTGCTAAATATCTGCGGTATTGGATTACTCAATTTTGCCGCTAGTTTTTTGCAGATAACTTAACAACCAATTTGCTGCCGTTGCCCTGCGAGTTTGCCGAGGCCCAAATTCCCCAATTTTGTAACCTTTGAAACCCAGTTTTTCTTTTAGCATTTGTTTATTTTCAGCAGGAATGGAACGAGTCAACTTGACTGTTGCAGGGCGAGATTCAAGAAAATCTGGTGGTTGTGGGTACTCATCTTGCCATTCTGGTGCAACTAAGCTGGTGTCCCATTGTGCAATTGAAGAGTCATAACGATAGCCTAAATAATGCCATAGCAACTGGTTGACTGTGGCATCATCAAGTTTATCGTCAAGAATTGCCCAAATTGTTTCTGTATTAAGTGGTGGCAGGTTAGACATAAACAATTCAAAATTCTAAGTTGAAAAACTGACTACTAAATTAATTAAATTCACTACAGTTAGGAGGTAGTTAAAAATACTTTATCACTAGTTTGCAGCACTCCCAAAGTGGGGGATAATTTTATTTTTATCTATACCTGCTGGAAGATTTATTCGCTACAACCATTAGACAAACTACTAAAGTGACCCCAAATAAAGAAATTCGCCAACTCAGGAGGAAAATTATGGGAATAGAGGATATGTTCAGAAATATAGTCGGTGGCAAGCAGAAACAACGCGATCAAGAATGGGATAATCGCGATCGCCAGTACAGACATCGTGGCGATGATGATGACGATGACCGCCAGTACAGACATC
>NZ_JAVRCA010000006.1:0-71432 GCF_034530995.1 Nostoc sp. DedQUE04
CCCTTTACAAGGGGGGACTAAGGGGGGTAATTCGACTTGTGTGTACACCGTAGCCTTTTTAAGGGGGGTTAGGGGGGATCTAAACGTGCTTAAAATCACAGCAAAACACTTTTCAAACAACCTCTAACGCTTATAAATCTAGGGTTAGGTTTTGTTCCACAGATTATCAATGAGATTCGCAGCAAACTCGCAGAGATAACGCAGTCGATATACAGAATGTTGTGCAATCTTCCGTTGATTCAAAAGTCCGATCGCAAAGATTACAAATGATAGAAATATTGGGAAATCCTTGAACTCATTCATTCACAACAGATAACAAAATGCAAAGTAAGCGAAATTGGAAACTGAGATACTGGATTATGGGCAGCTATGGAGTTCCCATTCTGGCGTTGATAATTTCTGCGGGGCTGATATTTATTAATATCAACCTGGTGAGTCAGCGATCGCAAGATTTAGTTTCTTCCTATAACGTTAATTCAGCGATTAATGCCCTTGCCACGAATGTGCAGAGCGGTTCTAAGTCAGTTCGGGGCTATTTGTTAGAAAAAAATCAAACATCCTTTGACGAATACCAAAAATCTCAAAGAAGCTTCAACGAGCTTTTGTCAAAGCTAATGTCGCTTGCCAGAACAGAGCAAGAGCAACAGTCATTAACCAGGCTAGAGGGACTGCTGAATAATTTAATGCTTGTCGAGGATGATTTGATTGGCAAAGTGAATCAAGGTAAGGTTCAGGAAGCTGTTGAAACCTGGAGTCACGAAAATGCTCGCAGTATGGTCGATCGCCTGACAAGTGCGATCGATGAAGTTCAGCGCCGAGAAGACCAGAATGTAATTTTGGCTGCCAAGCAACAACAAGCAGCGCTCGATACGCTCAAGCTCACAATTCTGTCTGCAACTGGACTTTCCTTGCTGTTGTCGGTTTTGACTGGCATCTGGGTAATTAGCCGCACTGCTCGACGGATAAATGAATCAGCCAGTGCGATCGCTACCTCAACGGCTGAAATTGCCGCCACAATCGAGCAACAAGAGCGCACTGCCAACCAACAGGCAGCCTCGGTCAGCGAAACCACCACTACAATGGACGAACTCAGCGCCTCTGCTCAACAGTCTGCCCAGCAAGCATCCACTGCCTCAACCAGCGCTCAACAAGTCTTAAATTTGGCAGATCAAGGCAATCAATCACTGAACCGCACCTTGGAAGGAATGGCAGCCTTGAGCCACAGAGTCAGTGCGGTAGCAGACCAAATGCTGCGCTTGAACGAACAAACTAAGCAAATTGGCAATATTTCCGGGTTGGTGAGCGACTTAGCAAATCAAACCAATATGCTAGCGCTAAATGCGGCAGTAGAGGCAGTCCGGGCAGGGGAACAAGGCAAAGGCTTTGCAATCGTCGCCGCCGAAATTCGCAAACTGGCAGATCGAAGTAAGCGATCGGCTGAAAAAATTAATGTGCTGGTGAATGATATTCAATCCGCCATTAACTCAACCGTTGTGATGACAGATGAAAGTACAAAAACTGCTCAACAGGGGGCGGCAATAACTAAGCAGACGGTGGAAGTCTTTATCAGTGTCACCGATGCCGTCAACCGGATGGTGTTGAATATTCAGCAAATCTCGCTAAACGCTAGCCAGCAATCCATTGCGGTTCAGCAAATTTTACAGGCAATGAATGCACTCAATAACTCTGCTAGAGAGACAGCGATCGGCATCAGTCAGACTCGCGTTAGCACTCACCAACTCAATGATGCAGCTTATAAGCTACAGAGTGTTGTGTAATCAGGGGCAGGGGCAATGTAACAAAGGTGCAGGTCAATGCAACAAAGGCGCAGGTTAATGTAACAAAGATGCAGGTTGATGTAACAAAGATGCAGGTCGATGTAACAAAGATGCAGGTCGATGTAACAAAGATGCAGGTCGATGTAACAAAGATGCAGGTCAATGCAACAAAGATGCAGGTCGATGTAACAAAGGTGCAGATTAAGAGATTTGTGTGTATACCGCAATACTGTTCGGTTAAGGATTTTTAACTTGAAATTGGGCTTTGGGAGAAGTTACTGGGTTTAGGTTAAAAGCTTTTCTTTCCCCCTTCCCCCTGCTCCCTGCCCCCTGCTCCCTGCTGCCTTCCCCTTCCCCCTTTAACCAAAAGGTATTGATGTATACCGTAGCTTGATGGGTCAATCTAAAATCTAAAATCGTTCGACTGAGCGTAGCCGAAGTCTAAAATCCAAAATTGTGTAATAGCAATATCTGGAAATTCTCGAACTTATTCACTTACAGGAGATCGCAAGATGGAAAGCAAACGAAACTGGAGACTAAGATACTGGATTATTGGCGGGTATGCAGTTCCCGTGCTGGCATTGTTAATTTCTGCCGGAGCAACGATCGTCAATATCAACACGGTGAACCAACGGTCAGAAAATTTATTGTCTTCTTATGACATTAACTCAATACTCGACGATCTTTCTGTTAGTGTGCAAAGTAGTTCTAAGGCAAATCGAAGCTATTTGTTAGAAAAAAATCAGCAATCGTTTGAGAGCTACCAAAAGGCTCAAAAGGATTCCAAGGAATTTCTAGCAAAACTGATGACACTTGCCCGATCGCAAGAGGAACGACAGTCTTTAACCAAACTAGAGGAACTGCTGAATAAACAGATTGCTTTTGACGATAACCTGATGGCAAGAGTGGATCGGGGCAAAGTCAAAGAAGCCGTTGCAAGCTGGAGTCAAGGAAATTCCCGCAATCAAGGGCAGGATGTCGTAGACATGATTGGAGAAATGCAGCAGCGAGAAGATCAGACTTTTGCAATTGCCGCAAAAGAGCAGCAAGAGGCGCTCAATGCGCTTAGGTTCACGGTGATGTTAGCTAGTGGACTCTCTTTGGTGCTATCTATTTTAATTGGCATCTGGGTCATTAGCCGCACTTCCCGCCAGATGAACGCCTCTGCTGGCGCGATCGCAACTTCTACAACCGAAATTGCTACGACGATCGAGCAGCAAGAACGCGCCACCATCCAACAAGCCACTTCTGTCAACCAAACTACCACGACAATGGATGAATTGGCGGCTTCCTCGCGCCAGTCTGCCGAACAAGCAGAAGCCTCAGCCGCAGGGGCGCGGCAGGTGTTGTTGCTGGTAGACGGTCGCACTCAAGAGGGTCAGTTCAGCCAATCGAGTCTACGCGAGAAAGTAGGCGATATTGCCGCCCAAATTCTCCATTTAAGCGAACAAACCAATCAAATCGGCACGATCTCCACCCTGGTTAGTGATTTAGCAAGTCAAACTAATATGCTGGCGCTCAACGCAGCAGTAGAAGCCGTGCGAGCCGGGGAACATGGCAAAGGCTTTGCAGTAGTTGCTGCCGAAATTCGCAAACTGGCAGACCAGAGTAAGCGATCGGCTGAAAAAATTAATCTACTGGTTTTAGACATTCAAAAATCGACCAATTCCACCGTGATGGTGACAGATGAAGGCACGAAAACCGTAGAAAAGATTGTGGATGCCATCAAAACGATCGCGCTAAATGGTCAACAAATTTCCCTTACTTCCAATCAACAGGCGATCGCGGTGCAACAGGTGGTAGAAGCCATGAACTCGCTGAATATTTCCGCCAGAGAAACCGCCTCTGGTATTAGTCAAATTAAAGTCGGTACCCAACGACTGAATGATGCCGCCCAAGAACTAAAAGCCGTTGTCTAAAAATGTATTTGAGTTACAAGTATGTTAAAAAATATGTCTCTGCATGGACGATTGATGGGTTCATTTTTGCTGATGGGCGGTGTCGTTTTGGTCGTAGGGTTTTTCGGCTGGCGGGGTACTCATCAATTAAGCAGCCATATCGACACCCTCAGTAATAACAGTCTCCCCAGCATCGACGGATTGTGGAGAGTTAATGAAGGGCAGACCCAGATCCAGTCGGCAGAGCGAGCGATTATCAACCCCGAACTCCCCGCAGCAGCCAAACAGTCTGAGTTAAATCGAATGCAGGCAGCCTGGAAGCAGATTGACGCAGGTCTTGAGGAATATGAAACCACACCCCGCAGCCCCGACGAGGACAAACTCTATCAGACGTTTAAGCAACAGTGGCAGGCGTGGAAGCAAGATCATGCTGCCTACCTTCAGGCTTACCAGGATTTTGCCCGGTTAGGTGTTGTAAACCCCACTGCCAGACAGCTGGAATTGACCAGCCAGAAGCGAGAAAATTCTCCAGAAATGAAGGTGGCGATCGCTGCTGCCGAACGACTGACAAAACTCAGACAAAACGCTGTTGTCAAAAATGATGTTTCCTTTGCGGCTGCAACTAATTCATTGTTGCAACTGATCAAAATTAATCAAGATACTGCTGAAGATGCAAATAAAGCCGCCAGTGACGATACCCACTTGACCACAGGTTGGGTGGTTACTGGGATTATTGCTGGGCCTCTAGGGGCAATCTTACTAGGATTTTTTCTGAGCAACAAAATTGCTAAACCGTTGACAGGCAAAATTGCTCAAATTGTTCAAACAATGGCTGCTTCCACCAATGAAATCGCCGCTGCGGTTGAGCAACAAGAACGGACTGCGACTCGGCAGGCAAGTTCTGTCAATCAAACCACTATCACCATCGATGAATTGGGAGCCTCATCGCAGCAGTCAGCCGAACAAGCAGAATCGGCGGTAGCAGGCGCACGGCAGGCGTTGATCCTTGCAGGTAACGGTGCTGATGCTGTAAAACGCACCCTCAAGGGCATGGAAACCCTACAGCAGAAAGTCGCAGCGATCGCCGACCATATCGCACGCTTAAATGAACAAACCAAGCAGATTGGCAGTATCTCTGGTCTGGTGGGCGAGTTGGCAAGTCAGACTAATATGCTGGCGTTAAATGCGGCTGTAGAAGCAGTCCGGGCAGGGGAGCATGGTAAAGGCTTTGCTGTTGTCGCTGCTGAAATTCGCAAACTAGCAGACCAGAGCAAAAAATCAACCGAAAAGATTAACACCTTGGTAGGCGACATTCAATCTGCTATCAGCATCACTGTCATTGTCACCCATGAAGGCACTAAAACTGTGGAAGAAGGGACGCGAATTGCCCAGGAAACGTCAGAATCCTTTGCTGGTGTAGAAGTTGCAGTGAATAATATTGTCATCAACAGTCAACAGATTTCACTCAATATCAACCAGCAAGCGATCGCCATTCAGCAAATTGTCTCTGCCATGAATGACTTGAATATTGCTGCGCGTGAAACTGCCAGTGGCATTAGCCAGAGCCGCTCTGGTACTCAACAACTAAACGAGTCAGCGCAAGCACTTAAGGCAACCATTTAGTCGCTCAATTTTGGATTTTAGATTTTAGATTTTAGATTGAAACCAGCAATCAAGTCAGGCGCTTGTCACTTAATTTGAGATTTTGGACTTAAACAAGCTCAGTCGAACCGCTTTTAAATCTTCAATCCAAAATCCAAAATCCAAAATCTAAAATTCCCTCGCTCAACCCCTAATTACTTAAAACTATGATGATCGATGATGAAGAACTGAGAGACGTTTTCAAAGTAGCCAGCGAAGAACATCTGCAAAACCTGGATGATGGATTACTGCATCTGGAAAACCATCCCAACGATCTGGCTGTCCTGGAAGCCTTGATGCGAGAGGCGCATTCCCTCAAAGGCGATGCCAATATGCTGGGAGTCAAAGATGTAGGCACTCTAGCACATCAAATTGAGCATATTTTGACTCAACTCAAGCAACAAGAAAACCCTGCGTCCTCGTTGGGCAATGATACAACAGAATCACCCTATGAACGTCTCGCTCATGCGATCGCTGCTATCCGCAAACTCGTTCATGAAGCCGTCACCGGAGAACCTGCCAAGGTTGATACCTTTTCTGTTCTGGCCGAATTGATGGGAGCGCAGCCAGTAAAAAGGGAAGATAATCCGACTCAAGAGCTAGAAGTCAACAGTAGTGAAGTAATAAATACAGTAAAAAACAATACTTTTGATAAAGAGCGAGAGTCAAAGGAAAACGGAGCAATCCAAAATCCAAAACTTGTACTGAGTGAAGTCGAAGTATCCAAAATCGTTCGACTGAGCCAAGCCGAAGTCCAAAATCCAAAATCCCCCACCAATAGCTACCGCATCGAAACCATCCGCGTTGGTACTCGCCACCTGGATACGTTGATGACGCAAGCAGGGGAGTTAACTGTAACCAAAATTCGGATTGCTCATCGGCTGGGAGAAATTGAGGCGATCGCTAATTTGTGGGAAGAATGGAATCGAGATTTATTCACTAATCGGTTTGCGTTCAGCCGAGAGCAACAAGGTGATGTCGCCCTGCAACGTCTAGAAACTTTTCATCATCACTCGGAAAAACGATTAGAGCAATTGGGTCATTTGGTGAAAACCTTGCAGAGTTCCCTTTCGGAAGACACAACCCGACTGGAACAACTCAGTAGCGATTTAGAAGAAGGTATTCGTACCCTGCGATTGCTGCCCTTTGCAACGATTTTCAACCTCTTTCCTCGGATGGTGCGCGATCTGGCGCAGCAGCAGGGAAAATTGGTGCAGTTGATCGCAGAAGGCAAAGACACCCTTGCCGACAAACGCCTGTTGGAAGAAATGAAAGATCCGCTAATGCACATTCTGCGAAATGCGATCGATCACGGAATTGAGCCACCACAGGAACGGGAACGGCTAGGAAAACCAACAACGGCAACGATTCGGCTCAAAGCTTACCAAACTCCCACTAACATTGTGCTGGAAATCAGTGATGATGGGCGGGGGCTTGACCTGGATAGAATCAAACAAATAGCGGTGAAACGGGGCATTTGCGGTGAGGAAGAATCAGCAGCAATGACTCCCAGCCAGATCCAGGCGTTGATCTTCGCACCGGGATTTTCAACAGCCCCCCTAGTGACAGAAGTATCAGGGCGGGGTGTGGGGCTGGATGTGGTGCAAACCAATGTCGAGAAATTGAAAGGTACAATTCAGGTAGAATCGGTTCCCGGACTGGGATGTACGCTGCGCGTCAATCTCGGTATCACCTTAGCAACCGCCCATGTCTTGATTGTGCAAGTGAACCAAATGCCCTATGCCATTCCAGTGGAGTTTGTCCAAACCGCTTGCTTAATCAAGTCAGAAGAGATTTTTCCCTTGGAGGGACGGGACACAATAATTCGGGATAGTCAACCCATTTCGATTGTGCAGTTGGCCGATCTATTAGAACTGCCCCCGATGCCATCTGGATTAACTCAAGAAACAGCGCTTTCCTGTATTATTCTTCAGGTTGGGCAAGCACAACTGGGTGTAGTGGTGGATGCCTTAGTGGATGAGCAAGATGTATTGATTAAACCCCAAAGTCATTTACTTAAACGAGTCCGCAATGTTTCCGGGGCAACAATTTTAGGCACTGGAGATGTGTGTATGGTGCTGAATCCCCAGGATTTGGTGAAGTCAGCCCGATCGCGATCGCAGTCCATTTCTTCTACCCAAACTCGTCAACTTGCGCCTACAAAACCAACCGTTTTATTAGTGGAAGATTCTATTGCCACACGCACGCAAGAAAAGCGAATTTTAGAAACCGCAGGTTATCAAGTGATTACTGCTGTGGATGGTTTGGATGGATTGAACAAACTGCGATCGCACACCGTTGATGCTGTTGTTAGCGATGTGCAAATGCCAAATCTCGATGGCTTGGGGTTAACTGCTAAAATCCGCCAATATCAGGAATATAGCGAACTTCCAATTATCTTGGTTACTTCGCTTGCCAGCGATGAAGATAAACGTCGGGGTGCGGAAGCCGGAGCCAATGCCTACATTATCAAAGGCAGCTTTAATCAAGAAGCCTTGCTGTCAGCCCTCAAACGGTTAGTGTAGAGGTTTGCGGATGAATGAAGAATAATTTTCTCGTATAGCCGTAGTCACATAAGTTAGGACATTTTGAAAATGTGAATGCTAGGAATAGTAATAGTTTTACCTTCTGCCTCCAGCAAGAACTGCCTTCTGCCTCCTGCTATAAAATCTCAACTTAATGTCAATTCATGAAAAACTCTGCCCCGATTCGCGTCTTTCTGGTGGAGGATTCGCTCGTCGCCTTAACCATCCTCAAGCGAATTCTGGCGAGTTCCCCGGAAGTGGATGTGGTGGGAACTGCTCCCAATGGCGTGGAAGCATTGGAGCGAATTCCAGCCGCACAGCCGCAGGTAATCTGCACCGATTTACACATGCCCAAAATGGATGGACTGGAACTAACCCGCCGGATTATGGCAGACTATCCCCGTCCCATTCTGGTGATCAGCACCTCCGTCAACACTCAAGAAGATTCTCGCAATGTTTTTAAACTGCTGCAAGCGGGTGCTTTGGATGTTTTTCCCAAACCCAACATTGACTCACTTTCAGACTATGAACACATCAAGCACGAATTAATCAACCGGATCAAAGTTCTGGCAGGGGTTACAGTCTTTACTCGCCACACTTCCCGTGCGGCGGTAGAACCCAGAATGCATTCTGTTAGCCCCAAAAGTAAGCCAGAATTATTCAGCCCAAAACCTGTCAGTAACTCGCAGTTCCCCATTCGTAATTCCCCGTTTTCCCTGCCCAAAGTCGTGGCGATCGGAGCCTCTACAGGCGGCCCCCAGGCATTGTACGCGATCCTAAAACAACTGCCTGCCAACTTTCCCGTACCCATTCTGTGCGTCCAACATATCAGCGAAGGATTTCTGCAAGGACTGGTAGATTGGCTAGCAGCAGAATGTTTCCTGCGCGTGACGATCGCCCAACCGGGAGAATTTCCCAAACCGGGTACTGTCTACTTCGCTCCCGAACGACAACACCTGCAACTCGACACTCAAGGGCGATTTATCACCATCAGCACCCCTGCCGTTTCCGGGCATCGTCCCTCCGTTACAGCTTTGTTTCAAGCCGTTGCCACCTGCTACCCGCGATCGGCGGTTGGTATTTTGCTGACTGGCATGGGACGGGATGGTGCAGATGGATTACAAGCGATCGCCCAAGCCGGAGGCACTACCATTGCCCAGGATGAACAAACCTGCGTTGTCTTCGGGATGCCCAAAGAAGCGATCGCTCTGGGAGCCGCCCAACATATTTTAGCGATCGGCGAAATTGCTCCCATGCTATTGAATCGAATTTTCAGTTATAGGCTAGGTTAGGCGTAGCTATAGCACAAGCCTTGGTGGTTAGGACATCATCTGTTGATGAAACTTAGACACAAAAAGACTTTTCACCCAGTCCCCAGCGATGCACTGAGCTTGTCGAAGTGTCCCTAGTCCCCAGTCCCTTGCTATATAACGTGCAACGCATCTTAATCCAAAAGGCTAATTTTGTCCAAATGCCAGAATCTGAGCAGCACTCAACTTAAAATCAGGAACGATCGCCGATACTAGGGGAGTGTCACCCGTATAAATCGTGTCTTCATATTGCCCGTTCACCCATAAGCACAGCGTCATTTGTTGCCTTTCCGGGTCAATAATCCAGTATTCCGCAATCCCTCGCGCCGCATATTCTGTGCGTTTGTAACGATAGTCTCGGTCGCGGTTGTCTTGTCCGGGTGAAACCACCTCAACCACCAAGATTGGCGGTGGCATATCTTGGGTAATTGTGTTGCTGCGTTGTCCTGCCAGCGTTGCGTATCCTTCTTCACTCAGTATGGTCAGATCGGGTAAGCGCACCTTTGCTCGTTTGCCACTCACCACAATTTCCATATCTTTGAGGTTGATCGGCACAATCGAAATGTATTTTGCTAATTCCAACATCAGAAGTTTGGCAAGCTTGCAGTTTTCTGGGGATTCAGTCGGCACTTCTACTAATTCTCCATCTACAAGCTCATAGCGCGTGTCAGTACCATTGTCATAGGCAAGGTATTCCTCCATTGTCATCAACTTGGGGACGTTGGGTGCAGTTTGAGTCATGGGTAGAAATCTCCGCGATCGCCGCCGCAAAGCTGTCAGGATAGAAAACTGGCTGTGCCAATCTTAGCAAATCCTCATTCTGCGCTAATGTTTTACCCATCGCACACTGTTAAGCTAAACCACATCTAGTTTGCATATCTAAGATTGATATAACTATTGTGGGGTGGGCAGCGTTCGACTGAACTTCGACAAGTGTTACAGTGAGCCTGTCGAACTGCTCAGTTACCGCGATCGCGCCGAAGTCTGATGAACAAGCAGCAGATCAGGAGCCAATAAATTTTCGTACAGCTTCGCGCAATTGTTCAGCATCAAAAGGTTTGATCAGATATTCTGTTGCACCCGCCAGATGACCCTTCACCCGGTCGAAGGGGGAATCTTGAGAAGTCACCATAATCACGGGCAAATGCTGAAACTGGGGCAGGCTCCGCACCGTGCGGCAAAACTCCAACCCGTTTACATCCGGCATTTGCACATCCAATAGCAAGACTGAAATTCGTTGATGATAAATGATCGACAGGGCATCAACCGCGTTAGCAGCTGTTATTACTTGATAGCCCGGTTCTAACGCTCGTTTAATCATTTGATGAATCACAGGGCTGTCATCAAGCGCAAGAACAATCGGTGAGCTTGTCGTACCATTTGACATACTTTACAAGTCGATGAGTCAATCATCGTTGGCGTTTACTCTAGCATTCCCAAAGTAAGACTTGAACAATTGATATTTTGATAATTTTATACATACTTTAAGTACTTTTAACCAGAGGCTCAACCGGAATTTGAATCAAGAACTCGCTGCCTTTCCCCAGTTCTGATGAACATTTCAAAATGCCGCCATGTTTTTCAACCACAATTTGATAGCTGATGGACAGTCCCAGCCCGGTTCCCTTGCCGATGGGTTTGGTGGTGAAGAATGGATTGAACAGTTTTTGCTGGGTTGTTTCTGTCATCCCAGAACCGTTATCTCGAATCCGAATCACTACACTATCTGCGTGGGAGAATTGGGATAGATCGGAACTACCCGATTCTCTACTAATGAGTTCTGTTTGAATGGTAACGATCGGATTAGGCGTTTCATCTAAGGCATCGATCGCGTTACCCAAAAGATTCATAAATACTTGATTCAATTGCCCCGCATAACAATCAACAGGCGGTAAATTGTCGTATGCTTTAATCACTTGAATCTCAAACTTGGCACTAGTTAATTTCAACCGACTCTTCAAAATTAACAACGTGTTGTCAATCCCTTCATGGATATCCACAGGTTTCATCTCGGCTTCATCCAGGCGCGAGAAGTTCCGCAGAGATAGGACAATTTGCCGAATTCGTTCTCCACCCATTTGCATCGACGACAATAGATTAGGCAAATCTTGCATCAAGAAATCAAGATCGATGGACTCTATCTTTTCCTGAATAGCATCAGTTCCATTGGCATAGGTTGCTTGATAAAGATGCAATAGTTCCAGTAAATCCCGAACATAGTTGGTTGCATAAGTAATATTACCGTTAATAAAGTTAACCGGGTTGTTGATTTCGTGGGCAACTCCGGCCACCAATTGTCCCAGGCTCGACATCTTCTCTTGCTGTACCAGTTGCATTTGGGTTTGCTGTAACTGGCTCAGGGCGTTTCCTAGATAATTGGCTTGAGTTTGAGCGGCAAAGGCGGTTGCTCGTGTTTGGGCAAGCAGTTCTGCCTGATCGAGAGCGATCGCTACTTGATCGGTGACAGCTTTGAGTAACCGGACTTCGCTATCAGTCCATTGGCGCGAACCGCGACAGTGATGGCAAACAATAGCACCCAATTGACTAGAATGGGTTCTCAGTGGCAGCAACAGCACCGAGGTTACTGCCAGTTGATGCAGCAGGGCGCGATCCTCCGGGGTGAGTGCCTCTGAGGTAGTAGAAACATCCTCAATCCTTAGCATATCTAGATTTAAGATAGTTTCTGCCAGAACGGAGCCTGGCCCAAGAGAAAGTTCCCCCAACGCCATCTGAATCTCTGGGTTAGTCGCTTCGTGAGTCACCATAAAGTTGAACCGATCTTTGTTGGGCAGACACCACACAAAGTCACAGCGATCGACTTGCAACAGACTATGAATCTCATTTACTGCCGTTTGTAAAATCGTGTCCAGATCCAGAGAATTACGGATTTGATTTGCCAGATTAAACAGAATTGAATCTTGTTGACCAACTAATTCCTGAGTAATCAATTGCTGTTTTAGTTGTTTGATTTCCGGGATCGTTTGACGCAGCTTCGTGGTGTTGCGCTTTAGCTCCAATTGCGCTACCACTTGGTGGCTGAGTGTCTGCAATCCTTTTTGTTGTTTCTGACTCAGATCGCGCGGTTCAATGTCCATGACGCAGAGTGTACCCAAGACACAACCGCCAGTTATTACCAGGGGCACTCCGGCATAAAACCGGATATTGGGAGCATTTATAACGAAGGGATTGGTGGCAAAGCGGGGATCGGCCAGAGTATCTGGAATTACAAATATATCTGACTGGCGAATGGTGTAGTTACAAAATGCGAGGTCTCGGCGAATTTCTGTTAATGTGATTCCCACCTTAGACTTAACCAACTGGCGATCGGCTCCGATAAAACTCACCAGTGCCATTGGAGTTTGGCACAGATCGGCTGCCAGTGCTGTTAAGTCATCTAATGCCCGATTGGGTACAGCATCCAAACCCTGAAATTGATACACTGCTTTGAGCCGTGTCAGTTCGTTGGTGCAGGCCATCTTTGTGCAGGGGAGCATGGAATCAAGTAATAATTCAGGGATTTTCATAGTTTTATTTTAATTGAGGGGCGATCGCTAATTTGACACTGAAACAGGTACATTTGCAATCGCTACTCTAAGTTTTCTAAAGCTTTAGTTTTTATCAGTTTTTCTTTTGTAGAAATATTTTAAATCAAATTATGAATGCGAGTTTAAGTATAACGCCGTCCATATGCAAATTTTGTTTTTTTGACCGCACAAAAGTTTCCAGTTTATCTAATTCCCTAACGGATGGTATTTTATCCGTTGGCGGTGCCTCCGGTAAGTTTTCGCTAATTTGTTTTACCCAGTTAATTATAGTCGTGCGATCAACCCCTATCTGACGTTCAATTGCTCTAAAGCTAGCACCATTAATGTATGCTTTTAAGCATTCTATTTTTTTCTCATCTGAGTATCCTTTTGGTGGGCTGTAGACATCAATGAATTGGCGTTAGCGTTCGCGTAGCGTCTCGTAGAGAAGCGGGGCGGAACGCACGTCGCAATTAGTACATATGTGATTCTGTTTACCTCGCCGCCAGCCATTTTTCCTAATCTCAGTACAGCCGCAGTATGGAAAACTCACAGTAGGGCACCTCAATTCCTCCCTCTATTATGCAACC
This sequence comes from Nostoc sp. DedQUE04, assembly GCF_034530995.1. Classification (NCBI taxonomy): domain Bacteria; kingdom Bacillati; phylum Cyanobacteriota; class Cyanophyceae; order Nostocales; family Nostocaceae; genus Nostoc; species Nostoc sp. DedQUE04. The sequence goes on from NZ_JAVRCA010000006.1 coordinate 13,267, forward strand.
CCGACTTTTCAATAAAGCAGCGAGGGTTCAGTTTTTCTGCCAGACATCTTCTCAAAGCCGCTTTACAACTAGCATACGAGCTTAACTTATCGCTCATACGCCCAAGATCGGCAATGCCAAAACAAGATATGTAAAGAAGTGACTGCATAAATTTATTGAGCTTGCCCTATAGAAGTTTTGACCTACACTAGCCACTTACTTGTGTAACTTTACTAAAGTTATCTTTTTAAATAAAAGCAATAAATTTATGAGTGATTTACTAAAGCGTTTAGAACATCTATCGCCTCAAAAACGCGAACTTGTGCTGCAAAAATTGTTGGCACAGCAATCTTCTCCAATCAACAATAAACCTAAAGTTCCACGAATTGAATCTGTTAGCACTGATAAACTAATTCCTTTATCTTTTCCTCAACAAAGACTTTGGTTTCTCGACCAAATGGAGGGTAATAGCGCTGCATATAATATGGCTGCTGCGGTAGAAATTACTGGTAATTTGCAAGTATATCTCCTCGAAAAAATCATCGCAGAAATCATTCAACGTCATGCAATACTTCGCACTAACTTTAAAACAATTGATGGAAATGCTGTCCAGATAATTACACCTTGTTTAACAATAGCTGTTCCAGTAATTGACTTACAAACATTGCCAGCAGAAGAACAGTTTGCCGAGGTAGAACGTTTGGCAATTGAGGAGCAACTACAACCTTTTGACCTGACAAAAGATTGTTTGTTGCGAGTGACATTACTACATTTGGCATCAGAATCTTATGTATTGCTAGTAACGATGCACCATATTGTTTCTGATGGCTGGTCGATGGGGGTATTTATTCAAGAGTTTTCCAGTTTATACGCAGCTTTTTCTCAAAATCAACCTTCTCCACTACCAGAATTAGCCATCCAATATGCTGATTTTGCTCATTGGCAGAGGCAATGGTTGCAAGGTGAGGTATTAGAAAATCAACTCAACTACTGGCGGCAGCAGTTAGCTGGTATCCCACCAATATTAGAATTACCTACAGATCGTCCGCGTCCTCCAGTTCAAACCTTTCAAGGTCAAACTTTACATTTTGAACTCAACCAAAATCTTACAAAACAATTAAATATCCTGTGTCAAAAGTCAGGGGCAACTATGTTTATGGCCCTGATGGCAGCTTTTGTAACTTTACTGTTCCGCTATAGTAACCAGTCAGATATTGTTATCGGTTCCCCGATTGCTAACCGCGATCGCCAGGAAACACACTCACTAATTGGTTTATTTGTCAATACCTTAGTACTGCGGACTAATTTAGAAGGAAATCCGAGTTTTGCAGAATTACTACAAAGGGTGCGACAAGTTGCTTTAGATGCCTATGCTCATCAAGATATGCCTTTAGAGAGATTAGTTGAAGCTTTGCAACCAGAGCGATCGCTTTCTCACATGCCTTTATTCCAAGTAGCATTTGCCATGCAGAATGCACCAATGGGTAAATTAGAATTACCCAACTTGAGCTTAAATCTTTTAAAAATCGAAAATCGTACAGCGAAATTCGATCTGACGTTATCAATGCAAGAAACCGAGTCAGGACTTTTAGGAGAATGGGAATTCAATAGCGATTTATTTGATGCTACGACTATTAGCCGCATGGCAGGGCATTTTCAGACTTTGCTGGAAAATGTTGTGGCTAACCCTCAGCAAAAAATTGCGGAATTATCATTATTAAGTGCTAGCGAGCAGCACCAGCTACTTGTAGAGTGGAACGATACCCAAACTGCTTATCCCCAAGGTAAATGTATTCATCAGTTGTTTGAAGAGTGGGTAGAACAAACACCAGATGCAGTGGCGGTAGTCTTTGAGAATCAGCAACTTACTTACCGAGAGTTAAATCATCGCGCCAACCAATTAGCACACCAGTTGCAAAACTTAGGTGTAAAACCAGATGTCCTGGTGGGTATCTGTGTTGAACGTTCCCTAGAGATGATCGTTGGGTTATTAGGGATTCTCAAAGCAGGTGGTGCTTATGTACCTTTAGATCCTAATTATCCGAGCGATCGCTTGGCTTTTATGCTCGATGATGCTCAATTACCAGTGCTATTGACACAACAGCGATTGGTTGAGAAGTTACCACAGCATCAAGCAGTCACAATTTGCCTGGATGCAGACTGGAAAGAAATTGCCAACAATAGCAGCTCTAATCCTGTTAGTGCAGTTACCGCTTCCGATTTAGCGTATGTAATTTATACCTCTGGGTCAACGGGTAAACCAAAAGGTGTGATGGTGGCACATACTGGGTTATGTAACTTAGTAATAGCGCAAATTCAGATTTATAACGTCCAAACTGATAGTCGCATTCTCCAGTTTGCCTCCTTTAGTTTTGACGCTTCTATTTTTGAAGTTGTGATGGCTCTGGGAACGGGAGCTAGACTTTACCTGGGAACAAAAGAATCTTTATTGCCCGGTTCATCGTTAATTGAACTATTACAAAACTACGGCATTACCCACATCACTTTACCACCATCAGCTTTAGCGGTCTTACCTGCCGAAGAACTCCCAGCTTTGCAGAATATTACTGTAGCCGGAGAAGCTTGTCCTCCCGACTTGGTTGAACGTTGGTCTTGTGGTCGGCGTTTCTTCAATGCCTACGGCCCAACAGAAGCGACTGTCTGGTCAACAGTTGCAGAATGCAGCGGTAACATCACTAACAAACCCCCTATTGGTCGTCCAATTGCTAATACACAAATATATTTGCTCGATGGAAATTTGCAACCTGTACCCGTTGGTGTTTCTGGGGAACTGCATATTGGTGGCATTGGATTAGCCAGAGGTTATCTCAACCGTCCTGAGTTGACACAACAAAAATTCATTCTTCACCCCTTTCAAAGAGGCAGGGGAGCAGGGGAGCAGGGGAGCAGGGGGGAAACAGAAGACCAATCCTTTAATTCCAAACGCCTCTATAAAACTGGGGATTTGGCACGTTATTTACCTGATGGTAATATTGAGTACTTAGGACGTATCGACCATCAAGTTAAATTACGCGGCTTTCGCATTGAATTAGGAGAAATTGAAGCTTTACTCAGCCAACACCCAGGCGTAATTCAAAATACAATCATCGTCCGTGAAGATATCCCTGGCAGTCAACGTTTAGTTGCTTACACAGTTCCTAATTCAGACCAAGTACCAACAATTAGTGACCTGCGACGATTCCTAAAGGAACGGCTACCTGAGTACATGGTACCGTCGGCTTTTGTGATGTTAGATACTCTGCCTTTAACACCAAACGGCAAAGTAGACCGTCGGGCATTACCTGCACCAGAATCCCGTCCTGAGTTAGAAGTCAACTTTGTGGCTCCACGCACCCCACAAGAAGAAAAGTTAGCGGCGATATGGGCGGATGTGTTGAGATTGCAGCAAGTTGGGATTCACGATAACTTCTTTGAAATTGGTGGCGATTCTATCCTGAGCTTGCAAATTATTGCCAGAGCCAACCAAGCCGGAATTCAATTAAATATCAAGCAGTTATTTCAACATCAGACAATAGCTGAGTTGGCTGCTATGGCAAACACAACACAGAGCATCAAAGCAGAACAAGGTTTAGTTACAGGTTCCTTACCATTAACACCTATCCAGCATTGGTTTTTTGCACAAAATCTACCTCAACCAGCCCATTTTAATCAGTCAGTGTTGTTGGAAGTACCAGCAGACCTGAAACCAGAAATATTAGAACAAGCCTTGCAGCAATTATTATTGCACCACGATGCTTTACGTTTGAGATTTATCCAAGAAGGGGAAAGCTGGTTACAAACTAATGCTGATGCTGATGGTACAGTAACTTTAACTTGTGTAGATTTATCAGCCATGTCTGCGACAGGGCGAAGCGCGATCGCCTCACAAGAAAAACAAGCAGCCCTAGAAACTACTGCTAACAGGCTACAGGCTAGCTTAAATCTGTCACAACAGTTAATGCAAGCTGCCCTGTTCAACTTTGGTGCCGAACAACCCGCTAGATTGCTGATCGTTGTGCATCACTTAGCTGTGGATGGTGTTTCGTGGCGAATTTTGGTAGAAGACTTATTTAATGCTTATCAACAACTAAATCGGGGAGAAACAATTCAACTTCCAGCCAAAACATCTTCCTTCAAAGAATGGTCGCATCGTTTAGTTGAATATAGCAACTCAGAAGCACTTGCAGCCGAAATAGACTTTTGGTTGGCTCAGTCATCCGGCTCTACTTCTTTGCCTGTAGACTATACTCAAGCAGTTAATACCGTTGTTTCATCCGCACAAGTTTCGGTATCTCTCGACGAAGAACAAACCCGTGCTTTGCTGCAAGAAGTTCCTGCTGTTTACAACACCCAAATTAACGATGTGTTGTTAACTGCTTTGGTACAAAGTTTTGCTCAATGGACTGGTGAATCTTCCCTACTCGTTGATGTTGAAGGTCACGGACGAGAAGAACTGTTTGCAGACATCGATTTGTCGCGCACTGTCGGGTGGTTTACTTGCCTTTTCCCCATTAAATTAGAATTGGCAGCGATCGCCGATGCTGGTAAAACTTTAAAATCAATTAAAGAACAACTACGCCCTTGCCAAAAACGGGGTATTAACTACGGGATTCTCAGCTATCTCAGTCCCAATTCAGCAATTCGCCATCAACTCGCAACTGTACCCCAAGCACAAGTTAGTTTCAACTACTTGGGACAATTTGACCAATTATCGGAATCTGGATCGTGGAAATTGACCCAAGAATCTGCTGGTGCAGAGCAAAGCAAATTAGGCGATCGCACTCACTTACTAGAAGTTAACGCCTTAGTAGCATCAGGTAAGCTGCAACTTAATTGGACTTATAGCCAAAACATTCACCAACAATCGACTATTGAGGCTTTAGCTGCTGGTTTCATTAATGCACTAACAGATATTATCAATCACTGTCAGTCTGCTAATGTTGGTGGTTATACACCTTCAGATTTTCCCGAAGCTGAGTTAACTCAGAAATATCTGGACAATTTGATTGCAGAAATGGCAATCCGTGACACAGCCAGCAAAAAGAAAAATATTGAGTCGATTTATCCCCTTTCCCCAATGCAGCAAGGTATTCTCTTTCATAGCCTGTATGACCCAGAGTCTGGGGTGTATTGCGAACAGTTAAGCTGCACTCTCCACGGATATATTAATCCAACAGCCTTTGCCCAAGCTTGGCAACGAGTAGTTGAGCGTCATCCGGCTTTGCGTACCTTCTTTGTCTGGGATAATCTTGACAAGCCGCACCAAGTCGTTTGCAAAACTGTAAATCTACCTTTTGCTGCTGATGACTGGCGTTCTCTATCGCCTACCCAGCAACAAGAACAACTTATAGCTTTTCAGGAAGCAGATAGAAACAAGGGTTTTGAACTTAACCAAGCTCCCTTGATGCGTTGTAGTCTCATCCAAACAGCAGATGATACTTACGAATTTGTCTGGACTTTCCATCATTTATTGATAGATGGATGGTCTTTACCTATCGTGGTTCAAGAAGCTTTTGCTTTCTATGAAGCTGCGAATCGGGGTAATGATTTATATCTAAAAACTCCCCGTCCCTTCCGAGATTATATAACTTGGTTGCAACAACAAGACCTTTCCCAAGCCAAAGAATTTTGGAAGCGATCGCTTCAAGGTTTTACAGCCCCAACTTTACTAATTGCAGATAAGTCTGTTGTTCACAATTCCCAGCAAAAGCAAACTTATCACGAGCAGCATATTCAATTACCACAAGCATTAACAACTACGCTGGAATCTCTAGCTAGACAACATCAACTGACTCTTAACACTGTAGTACAAGGAATTTGGGCACTGTTACTCAGCCATTACAGCAGTCAAAAAGATGTAGTATTTGGCACAACTGTATCCGGTCGACCTCCATCTCTTGTGGGTGTAGAAACTATGGTAGGCATGTTTATCAATGCGTTACCAGTACGGGTACAAGTATTAGAAGATTCTCAAATATTACCTTGGTTGAAAAATTTATACATACAGCAGGTAGAACGGGAGCAATACTCTTATACTCCCTTAGTGGAAATTCAACGGGTAAGTGAAATAGCTAGCGGCACACCAATGTTTGAGACTAACGTCGCATTTTATAATTACCCAGTAGATCCTGCTTTGCAAAATTCCAGTAGCGGCTTAAAAATTGACAACATCAGTAATTATGAGCGCACAAAATATCCTTTGATGTTAGTAATTATGCCTGGTGAAAATTTATCTGTGGGACTGAGCTATGAAGGCAACCGCTTTACTCACGATACTATTGCTGATATTCTAGACAACTTTGCAACTATTGCTAACAAAATTACTGAACAGCCTGATGCTAACTTGAAAACATTAGCAGAAATACTTGTTCAAGTAGACAAACAAAAACAACTCATCAAAGACCAAAAAATGGCAGCAACAGCAATTAATAAGTTGAACAAATTCAAGCGTAAATCAGCTTAAGTTTCTGGCGTTGCTAATCAAGTGTAAATGTTCCTCACGCAGAGAAGCAAAGCATAGTCTTTTATCCTCTGCGTCTCTGCGTGAAACAAAAAAATATATTAACCAACACGAATCAAAATGAACGACTTAGAACTAACAATAAACAGCATCAAAAAGCTACAAATCGGCAAACGCAAAGTAGTTGAAAAATTAGTCAACATAGAACCGCTCAACTCAGCTAATCCTCTACCGTTAGTCATTTTTCCTGCTGTAGATGGCGTCAATTTAATTAATTGGACACAGCAAAACCGCGATCTGATTGAAACTAATTTACTGAAAAATGGTGGTATACTCTTCCGAAATTTCCACGTCAATACAGTTGAAGATTTCCAAAGGTTTGTGAAGGTAGCTTCAACCGGAGAACTCTTAGATTACACCTATCGTTCAACGCCACGCACAGAAGTAAGCGATAAAATCTACACTTCAACTGAATATCCCGCAGATGAAGCAATTCCCCTACATAACGAAAATGCTTACTCTCCCATTTATCCCATGAAGATATGGTTTTTCTGCGTTAAAGCATCTGAAATTGGCGGAGAAACACCAATCGCTGATAGCCGTAAAATCTTTGAACGCATCAACCCGTCTATCAAAGAACGGTTTATCGAAAAGAAAGTTATGTATGTGCGAAATTATGGCGATTTAGATTTGCCTTGGCAAGAAGTTTTTCAAACCACAAGTAAATCTGAGGTAGAAAGTCATTGCCGCAAGTTGGGTATCTCTTTTGAATGGACAGGTAACAATACCCTCAGAACAAGCCAAGTTTGTCAAGCTGTTGCCAGACATCCTAAAACAGGTGAAATGGTATGGTTTAACCAAGCTCATTTGTTTCATATTTCCAGCTTGAAAGCAGAAGTACGCGACTCATTGTCGGCATTACTCAAAGAAGATGAATTTCCTCGCAATGCCTATTATGGTGATGGTTCTCCGATTGAAGTCTCTGTTTTAGATGAAATCCGGGAAATATATCGCCAAGAAGCAGTTATTTATCCTTGGCAGGAAGGAGATGTGTTGATGCTGGACAATATGTTGGCAGCACATGGACGGATGCCATTCGTCGGCAAAAGAAAAATTGTAGTTGCGATGGCAGAATCTTGTTAAAGCAGTTTTATTTTGCTTTTTTTCAACGCAAAGGTACGCGGAGGTTAGCGCAAAGGTACGCAGAGGGTTTTTAATGTTATCCTCCCAAATGCTTATTAGGTAAGTATTTGGGAGTTTTTGTTTAAAATCTGGCAACTTACAGCATAAATTGATTTGACTACCCCTATTAAAACATTGATGCAGGTGCGACTTCGTTCAATTTACATAACTTGTATCGCCAGTATTGATTAATTGAAAAGGATTTCAATTTTATGCACGCTGAAATGACCAATCTGATTCGTATTTCTCCTCAGCAAAAACATTTATGGTTGCAGCAAAAGGATAATTATCAAGCTTACTGTTCCCAAATTGCGATAAATATCGGCGGTAATCTTAACCCTGATATTCTTAAATTAGCTTTAGTAAATATCAGCGATCGCCACGAAATATTTCGCACTGCTTTTCATTCCTTACCAGGTATGAATATTCCATTACAATCAATTAGCGATGCTCCGAAGAGAGCTGCCAAGGGCGATCGCAGCACAATTTCACTTGGAGAAGACGACTGGAGTAGTTTAACTTCTCAAGTACAACAAGCTAAAATTGATGCGCTTTTCCAAGATCAAAGCCTCCGAGTTTTTGATTTTGAACAAGCCGCAAGTTTACATTTTATCTTAAGTAAATTAGCTTCAGACAAGCATATACTGTTTATCAGCTTGCCTGCTTTATATGCAGATATAACAACACTCAATAATCTTATATATGAAATCGGTCGTTCTTATACAGCATGTTTACACGGCGAAGAACTATCAGATGAAGCGATGCAATATGCAGATATTTCTGAATGGCTAAATGAATTATTAGAGTCTGAGGAGACAGAGACAGCAAGAACTTATTGGCATCAGCAAGATATTTCTTCTGTATTAAATTTGCGAATTCCCTTTGAAAGTAAAAATGTCAATCAGTCATCTGGAGAAATTGTATTTGTACCTCAATCGCTCTTTTTGAAGGTTAATCGAGATACGGTAGAAAAACTGGAAATATTGCAAGAAAATTATCATACTTCAACTGAAGCAATTTTATTAGCTTGTTGGCAAGTACTACTTTGGCGGTTAAGCGGTCAGTCTGATATTGTGATTGGGACTGCTGGCGATGGACGCGAATATGATGAATTAAAAGAAGTTTTAGGACTTTTAACTAAATATTTACCTGTTCATTCGCACTTAGAGAATACTTTAAAATTCTCAGAACTTATAGAAAAAGTTTCTGAGTCTTTTCGTTTTGCCAAACAATGGCAAGAGTATTTTGACTGGGAACATCTGACCGCTACAAATGATAAATTTGCTTCTCGTGCATTTTTTCCTTTCTGTTTTGATTTTACAAAACAATCACAGAGCTATGTACATGCTGATATTTCCTTTTCGGAATATAAAAAATCAGCTAACATAGAGAAATATCAAATTAAGCTCTCCAGTGGCTACAGCCAAAACAATTTATTTTTGAATTTTGATTATGATTCTAGTTTATTTTCAGAGGCTAGTATCAAAACTATTGCTGGACAATATCTGACATTAATAGAAAGTGTCACTCATAATCCAGAAGCAGCAATCATTGATTTAAATATGATTGGTGAAAGCGATCGCCAAAAATCATTGATTGATTTTAACAATACAAAAACAGAATTTTCACAAGATAAATGCATCCATCAACTATTTGCAGAACAAGTAAAACGCACACCCGATAACATCGCAGTTGAATTTAATAACGAGCATCTCACTTATGCACAATTAAACGCCAAGTCCAACCAGCTAGCGCATCAACTACAAAAGTTGGAAGTAAAACCAGAAGTATTGGTAGGAATTTGTGTAGAACGTTCCTTAGATATGCTAATTGGTATCCTTGGTATCCTCAAAGCAGGTGGTGCATATATACCATTCGATCCCACATATCCCCAAGAACGCCTGGGATTTATGTTAGAAGATGCTCAAATTCCCATACTGTTAACTCAACAAAGACTTGTAGATAAGTTTGTTGAACATAACACCCGTTTAATTTGTCTCGATCGAGATTTCCCGGAAAATGTCACACTCAGCATTGAAAATCCTGTAAGCGAAGTCACGCCGGAAAATTTAGCTTATATAATCTATACCTCTGGTTCTACAGGAAAACCCAAGGGAACTATGATTCCTCACAGAGGTTTAGTTAATTACCTGAGCTGGTCTACAAACGCTTATGCGATCGCCCAAGGTTACGGCGCTCCAGTACAATCTTCCATAGGGTTTGACGCGACGATTACCAGCTTATTCTCACCGTTATTGGTTGGACAAAGAGTAGTACTATTGCCTGAGAAGGAAGAAATTGAAGCATTGTCAGCACTTTTGCAGTCTGATAAAAACTATAGCTTGGTTAAAATTACTCCAGCTCACCTAGAAATGCTCAATCAGATGTTACCTAACCACGAAGGTGTAACGAAAACGAGAGCATTAATCATCGGTGGTGAAGCATTATTGGGTAAAAACTTGAAATTTTGGCGCGATAATGCTCCAAATACCAGAATAATTAACGAATACGGCCCAACCGAAACTGTTGTTGGTTGTTGTGTTTATGAAGTTAGCGAACAAACTTCTTTATCAGGTGCAATTTTAATAGGTCGTCCTATTGCAAATACTCAACTTTACTTGCTTGATAAAAATCAAAAACTTGTACCAATTGGTGTTCCCGGCGAACTATACATTGGTGGTGCGGGAGTAGCTAGAGGTTATCTCAACCGTCCAGAATTAACACAACAGCGATTTATTCCCAACCCTTTCAGCGATGAACCTAATTCTCGCCTATATAAAACAGGGGATTTAGCGCGATATTTACCTGATGGTAATATAGAGTACCTCGGACGCATTGACCATCAAGTTAAAATTCGCGGCTTCCGCATTGAACTAGAAGAAATTGAGTCTTTACTAGCGCAACATCCCTTAGTCAATTCTGTCACCGTGATTGCCAGGGAAGACCAACCTGGAGACAAACGTTTAGTAAGTTATATTGTTCCTCAAGAGCAAGCCCCAACAAGTAGCGAACTGCGCCAATTTTTACAGAAAAAGTTACCCGAATACATGATACCTTCTGCCTTTTTAATGTTAGAGGTAATACCTCTAACCGCTCATGGCAAGGTAGACCGGCAAGCTTTACCGCAACCCGATACATCTCGTCTCGGTACACTCAAAACCGAATTTTTAGCACCACAAGATGATTTAGAACATAAATTAGCCAATATTTGGGAAAATCTGCTCAACGTCCATCCTGTAGGAGTAAAGGATAATTTCTTCGATTTGGGCGGTCACTCGCTGTTAGCTGTACGCTTAATGGCTCATCTTAACCAAGAGTTTGGTAAAAACTTGTCTTTAGCGACACTTTTCCAAAATCCTACAATTGAAAAACTGGCTAATATTCTTCGCCTAGAAACAGAAATATTATCTTGGTCTGCCTTGGTAGAAATTCAAAAAGGTAATTCCAAGTATCCTTTTTTCTGCTTACCTGGAGGTGGCGGCAATGTCCTCTATCTACATAATTTGGCTCGTTATTTAGGGGAAAACCAAACATTTTATGGGTTGCAAGCACCTGGTTTAAATGGGGAATCAGAACCATTGATTTGTGTTGAGGATATGGCAGCTTATTATATCCAGGCGATAAAAACCGTTCAGCCTGAAGGGCCATATTTTCTTGGAGGTCACTCCTTTGGAGGTATTGTTGCCTATGAAATGGCTCAACAGTTAATCAAATCAGGAAATGAGGTTGCTCTGGTTGCGATTTTAGACGCTCCGGCCCCGGTTGCTAGCGACAAACCCTTATATATTGATGTCGATGATGCAACTAGACTGACCGAAACTGCTCGTCTCATCGAACGCTGGGCAGGCAAAAACCTAGATATATCCTATGAGATGCTCCAGCCGCTAGAACTCGACGAACAATTGGATTATCTCAAAGAGCGATTAATCACCGTTGATTTACTGCCTGCTGGTACTGATACAAAGCAAGTGCGTGGTTTGGTGCAAGTTTTCGAGGCAAATCTGCAAGCTAGTATCAAATATCTACCACAAGAAGCTTATCCCAATCGCCTGACTCTGTTGCGAGCTAGCGAAGTGAATGCGGAGGATGCTGCACTTTTAACTGATTTACGCGAAGATCCCGCTTGGGGATGGGGACAGTTTTCCGCTCAAAACATCGATATTCACGTTGTTCCAGGCGACCATATTACGATGATGGCTCAACCTCATATTCTAACTGTTGCAGAACAGCTAGGAATCTGCATTGAGCAAGCAAATGTAGGTAAATAAGGAGTATTGAAATGAGCCAACATCCAAAAAATACAGGAATGCAAATTTTTACCCTCATCTGGTTTGGACAGATGATTTCCCTCATCGGCTCTCAGTTAACTAACTTTGCCTTGGGTGTATGGGTATACCAGCGAACTGGTTCGGTAACACAGTTCGCCCTGATTTCACTATTTACCAGCTTGCCCATGATTCTGATTTCCCCTGTAGCTGGCACGCTGGTAGACCAATTTCCCCGCCGTTGGATGATGGTATTTAGTGACTTAGGAGCAGGTATTTCTACGGGGGTAATTGCAATTTTGTTAGCGGCAGATGATTTAGCCATTTGGCACATATACGTAGGCGCTGCCATTAGTTCCTGCTTTAGTGCCTTTCAATGGCCAGCTTATACAGCTGCTACCACTCTCCTTGTCCCGCCACAAAAACTGGCACGCGCCAACGGTATGCTGCAAATCGGGGAAGCAGCTGGTCGGTTGGTTGCACCAATGCTAGGAGGTGTACTGCTGCTGTTTCTCGAAATTGATGGCATTATCTTCATTGATTTTGCCACCTTTGTTTTTGCTCTGAGTACTCTGTTACTAGTTCCGTTTCCCAAACAGTACATTGATAGACATCGCGCCGAAAAAACTCTTTGGTTTAAGGAAGCATCCTACGGCTTGGTATATTTAGTGAAAAGAAGAGGACTGTTTGCACTGCTACTTTTCTTTGCCGTTAACAATTTTCTTGTCGGCATTGTGCAGATGCTAATTACACCTCTAGTCTTGTCTTTTGCTTCAGCTACAGACTTAGGTACAATTATGACCGCTGGTGGTGTGGGAATGCTGGTCAGTAGCGTTCTCGTCAGTACAGTAAAATCGCCGCAGCATTTAATTCTCAGTATATTTACTTTTATGCTGCTAGGTGGAATCTGCATTACCTGTGCAGGATTTTATCAATCTGTTTTAGTCTTAGCACTGATAGCTTTTCTATTTTTCTTTGGTCTACCAATTATTAACAGTTCAGCCCAAGTTATTTTCCAAAAGAAAGTACCCTCCAGTCTCCAAGGTCGAGTTTTTGCAACAATCGGAGCGATCGCTAACGCGTCACAGCCTTTTGCTTACACAGTTGCAGGGCCAATGGCAGATAAAATCTTTGAGCCATTAATGACTCCGAACGGACTTTTAGCAGGAAGTATAGGAAAAATTATTGGTGTCGGTCAAGGACGTGGTATTGGTTTGATGTTTATTGTCATGGGAATACTAACTGTATTGGTAACAATTATTGCTTATCAGTATAAATCGTTGAGACTGGTAGAAAAGATTGTGCCCGACGCTATTAACCCAAGTTGCTAAATAGAAGCCAGGAGGCAGGAGGCAGAGGGCAGAAGGTAAAACCCAATTACTGACAGGGTTTCACAGGTTGACATTTTACATTTAATTATGTCCACCTACTTAATTGTACTTCCTTAAGTCATAAAATCCCCTCCAGATGAGAAATACGAGGGGTTTATGCTCAACGAAATAATGCCATCTATACTTAGCACTTAACACTCTTGCTCCCCCAGCTTAACTTTATTAACTGAACCATATTGGGTGGGGAAAGCCATACCACAAGACAATTTGGGATATTTTTTGATTTATCAGTTCCCAAGCAAATGCATAAAAGAATTGGCTTACCCCCTATCAAGATACAGAGCGAGATGATTCGGAATTGAAGAATATTTACGAATTACAAATCTCAACATCTAAAATTGCACGAATATTAAATGAGGTTGACCTCCAATGGACATTTTTCGCAAACCAATAAACTTTGATACAAAATCTAAAAAGTGGAGGCTAGCTTTAATAGTTCCTGTAGGACTAGCGGCTGTTGGTGTACCAACCTATATTTTTTCCACTAGCTCAAATTTTAATTTGCAATCTACGAAGCAGAGTAATATTGCCCCAGTAGTTCCAGTTCAACAACCTGTAAATCCAACAGTTGCAGCTTTGGGACGTATCCAAACAAAGGATAAAATCATTAACTTATCTGGTCCATCAGCTTTGCAAACTGCTAGGTTAGATCGGGTTGTGGTAAAAGAAGGCGATAATGTTCGTCGCGGACAATTAATTGCTGTTCTTGATAACGTCAGTCAACTGCAAACAAGCCTAAATAAAGCACAAATAGGTGTTCGAGTTGCTCAAGCGCAACTGATGCAAGCTAAAGCGGGGACTACAAAACAAGGAGAAATTGCCGCTCAACAAGCACGCATTGCAGATTTAGAAGCGCAGTTTCAAGGAGATATTAACATTCAAAAAGCTAAGATTGCTGGATTGCAAGCGCAGTTGAGAAATGCCCAGACGGAATATGCACGCTTTCAATCTTTATACGACCAAGGAGCCATATCTGCGGTCACTAAAGATACTAAAGTTTTAGCAGTAGAAACTTTGCAAGCACAATTCAAAGAAGGTAAAAGTTCTCTCAACCAAACTTTATCGTCGTTTCCCAATCAGATTAGACAAGCTAAAGCTAGCTTGGAAGAGTTAAAAGAAGTTCGTCCAGTAGATGTGCAGGTTGCTCAAAGCGAGTTGGAAAAAGCAAAAGCAGCTGTTATGGAAGCCAAAGCTAACTTAGATTTAGCTTACGTGAAAACCCCGATGGGTGGAAAAATTTTAAAAGTTAATACTTTTCCGGGAGAAACTATTAGTGAAAAGGGAATAGTCGATCTAGCTCAAACTCAAACTATGTATGTAGTTGCAGAAATTTACGAGACTGACATTAACAAAATTAAAGTAGGTCAAAAAGCTTTGATATCGAGTATTGCATTACCTAGAAAATTTTCTGGAACTGTTGAAACAATAGGTGTCCAAATAGGTAAGAGAAATGTTGTCAACAATGACCCAGCCATCAATATAGATTCAAGAGTTGCAGAAGTAAAAGTTCGCTTAAATCCCAATGATACTGACGAAGCCGCTAAGTTTATTAATCTGCAAGTCAATGTCAAATTAGAAACTGATATCAATAGTTAAGTTAAATTAATAGATAAATACTAAAATATGAGCGCTACAACACCAGTTGCTTGGTTACAATTAATTCATCGCAAATCCCGACTAGTAGTAACAATTACTGGCGTTACTTTTGCTGTGATGTTGATGTTTATTCAATTGGGTTTTCGAGACGGTCTTTTTGAAGATGCTGTTGTATTCCATAAAAAAATACAAGCAGATTTAGTACTGTTACATCGCGATACCGAGCGCTTTTTTGATATGAAAGTCTTTCCACGACGCTATTTGTATAACATCTCAGCGGTTGATGGCATCGCATCAGTTAATCCTTTCTATTTTTCCGTTACAAATTTCAAAAATCCTGAAACTTTTGTCAATAGACCAATCGCTATTGCTGGTTTTACACCCGATCAACCTGTTTTTAATTTGCCAGAAGTAAATCAACAGAAAGAACTGATAAAAGCTGCTAACACTATACTATTTGATAGACTTTCTCGACCTGAATTTGGCCCAATCGTTGCAGAATTAGAAAAGCATGGAGAAGTAACAACAGAAGTATCTAATCGCCAAATAAAAGTGAGAGGATTATTTTCTCTAGGAGGTGGGGTGATGACAGCTGATGGTGTAATCATCACCAGTGATTTAAACTACTCTGAGATTTTAAACCACCCATTAGAAAAAGTTCAGATGGGAGTCATTCAAGTTAAACCTGGTGTTGACCCTGAAAGTATAATCAAAAAAATCTCAAAAGACTTACCTCAAGACGTGAAATTAATGACTCTAGAAAATTATATCAAACTAGAGAAAGACGTTTTAGCACAATCTACACCTATAGGATTTATTTTTAATATGGGTACTGTGATTGGCTGTGTATTCGGTGGTATTATTGTTTATCAAATTCTATACACACAAATTTCTGATAGCTTATTTATTTATGCAACATTTAAAGCTATTGGATACGCAAATTCTTACTTGGTAAAGGTGGTTTTACAACAAGCAATTTTAATGTCCTTGATTGGATATATCCCTGGATTTGCTGTTTGCATGTATCTTTATAACTTTGTTCAAGAGGCTACCCGTTTACCAATGATTATGACTATTACTAGGGGTGTAACAGTTATGTTGCTCACAATTGTTATGTGTTCTCTTGCAGGAATGTTAGCGATGAATAAACTTCGTTCTGCTGACCCTGCCGAACTTTTTGGGTAAAGTCATACCATCATTAATAACCTTAGCCTTTTCGGAATATTTACACCACAAATTTATCTATCCTCTAATTTTGAGGTAATCACTATGTCACAAGGTTCTATCATATCTGTTCAGCATCTCAACCACTACTTTGGCAAAGGCTCGTTACGAAAACAGGTTTTATTTGATGTTAGCTTGTCAATTCAATCTGGTGAAATTGTAATTTTGACTGGCCCTTCTGGCTCAGGTAAAACAACTTTATTAAGTCTAATGGCTGGTTTACGGAGTGTGCAAGAAGGTAGCGTGAAAGTTTTGGGAAGGGAAATATATCGAGCTAGCAATCAGAAGCTATTACAACTACGCCGTCAAACTGGATATATTTTTCAAAAACATAATTTAGTACCTTTTCTAACTGCTAGTCAAAATGTACAAATGACTATGGAATTGGCTCGAAATATGTCTCGTAAAGAAATGTGTAACCGAGCAGAAGCAATGTTGGAAATAGTAGGTTTGAATCACCGCATTCATTATTATCCTGAGCAACTTTCAGAAGGACAAAAACAACGTGTGGCGTTTGCACGAGCGCTAGTTACTCAACCTAAATTAATTCTTGCTGACGAACCAACAGCATCGCTAGATAAAAATAGTACTCATACAGTCGTTGAAATTTTAAAAGAATGTGCCAGATATCAAGGTTGTTCCATTCTTTTAATTACTCATGATAATCGCATCCTTGATATGGCTGACCGCATCATTCACATGGAAGATGGTCAGTTAAAAAATGATGTACGCGCTGCCTAATAAGTTGTAGACAAAAATTCATAAGGTCAAATAAAACTTGATTTCTAGAGACGTTAACCGTAAGGTTTCTATTTACATCTAACTAAAGTAAAGCTAAATTATCTATGACAATTTAACTGCTTGGCATGGCCATACTAGCAGTATATTTTTGATACATATGTTCTTTAGCGTTTGTTTTCCCATGAAGGAGGAAAGTTTTATTTATTCGCTAAATGTCTGTTTGCTGCATAATTCTTGAGGATGCAACACTATTAAATAAAAAAATAATGTTTGCTCCAAATTAATCGGGTATTAGAAATGATTACAAAAATTGAGTCAGGAACTTTAATAAATAACCGTTATCAGATTCAGAAATTTCTTGGTAAGGGAGGATTTGGACGAACTTACCTAGCATTAGACAATCAGCGATTTGATGAACCTTGTGTTTTGAAAGAGTTTGTACCAACAGCGTCAAAAGCAGAAAATCTACGGAAATCCCAGGATTTATTCGAGCGTGAAGCAAAAGTTTTATACCAGATTCAGCATCCTCAAGTCCCCAAATTTTTAGCTTGGTTTACAGATAACCAACGAATCTTTATTGTTCAGGAATATATTAACGGCAAAACTTATTCTGA
This sequence comes from Nostoc sp. DedQUE04, assembly GCF_034530995.1. Lineage (NCBI taxonomy): Bacteria > Bacillati > Cyanobacteriota > Cyanophyceae > Nostocales > Nostocaceae > Nostoc > Nostoc sp. DedQUE04. The sequence goes on from NZ_JAVRCA010000006.1 coordinate 30,719, forward strand.
AATTTTCTCAGAACGCTTGGTGCAGACAGGTCAGCCTTTTTCTGAAATAGAAGTGAGAACATGGCTGACAGATGTATTGCCAGTTTTAGACTATCTCCACGAACGTAAAATAATTCACAGAGATATTTCACTAGAGAATATCATGCTACCTCATAATCAATCTAAACCTGTGTTGATTGATTTTGGCACAGTTAAAGAAAATTATACGCAGATTATGTCTGCTGATTCTCTAAACTTTTATAACTCAATTCGTATTTCAGTAGTTGGAAAGTTTGGTTATTCTCCACCTGAGCAGTTACGTTTAGGATATTCCTATCCTTCTAGTGATATCTATGCACTTGGTGTTTGTACAGTGATTCTTTTAACTGGAAAAATGCCACATGCTCTCTTAGATGAATCACTAAATTGGCAATGGCGTTCTCAAGTCAATATAAGCGATGATTTTGCCAAAATTATCGAAAAAATGTTAGTAGAAGAACCAAATGCCCGCTTTCAGTCAGCTAAAGAAATTCTCCTTGTCTTGAATAATCTAGACAGTAGTTCATCTGTTTTACCTCGTTTTGACTTCAAAATTACATCTCCAATAAAGGCTATTAAGATTCGTAGACAAAAAAAAGAAACTAATAAGGCATTAGAAGAACTATTAATTTTACAAAATTTAGAACGTAATCTGAGACAATCTAATAATATAAATGAAAATATTAGTCTGCAAAAACCTATTTATCTCAACTTAAATTTATCAGAGTATATAAAGCAAAAATCGAGTGTTAATTCTGAGTCTTCTACTCATGCCTTGATTAAAAACTCGACAATACTCACAAAAATTAATAATTTTTTAACGAAAATAACTACTAAGGAAGTAGCAGAAAATAATGAGTGTAATAACAAAATTTATATTCAACTTAACATACATAATTTTCTGGATAATTGTTCGGTAACTAGTAATTTACAGCTTTTTGAACTTCTCAAGAAAGAATATACTAACTTTGTTGGGCCAATTGCACAGCTAATTATTAATCAAGTACTAGTAAGTTTTCCAGATTGTTCTATCAAACAAATTATTGAAATATTAACAGCAGAAATTCCTGAAAAATTAATGGCAGAACAGTTTCAAAAGCACATGTATAAGATAATTGAATCAAAATTGTATATTTTACAAACTACTGAATAAGTAGCTGTCATCAACTGTATGTCAAAATAACTTTTGTAGGCGATCGCAGCTCCCAAAGCGCTTTAAATCTACGGTTTTTCGCCACATCAATATTTATAAGTTAACTATATCGCTTATAAATCCTTTATAAATTACTTAATATTTTATTTTTTACTCTTTTCCTTCAAAGACGCTATATGAAAGGCGATGGCGGAGGCGTTCGACAAATTATTTAGGGCTTTATATATTTCTTAATATTTGCTATTTACGGCTATCTTTTCTAAAAACTGCTTTTTACTTGCATAATTTTATAGATTAGATCGGTAATATACATTGTAAGCAACTCTCCTAATTTTTTGAATGAATTTACTCATCTTAGTTATATATTAGAGTAAAAAAATGAACTTTTTAGTATTGGTTAATCAGCAGCATGAAGAAATACAAAATGTTGATGAAAGTAACCTCAACCTAAATAAACATTCTGTCAGGAACATAATTAGTATTCGAGGTGCTAATTATTCCACTCAAGCTATTGAAAAAACCGTAGATCAAAGCCATCCTTCCTTAAGACAAAATGCAGGAGTGGCATTTACCGTCGAAATTAATTATCAAGAACGACTAGTAGTTATTCAAGAAGTCAAGAGAACCTATTCACGTATTCTGAACGTGGATGAAGTAATTCAAGCTATCCGTTTTGCTGTGTTGGAAGAACATGGATTGCAAATATATGCTGTAGTACTTCTAAAGGCAACTAGTCTCCCAAAAGACTCTGATGGAAAGATTGACCGTCAAACTTGTCAGAAAATTTTTCTGAATGCAAGTTTGGATGCAATCCATACTTGGACAGTAAACCCTCAACAAGATTTGCAGCAACTACAGGCAGATGTAGATGCTTTGTTAGAAAACATACAAATGTCTCAACAGGCACAGTTCAAAGTCTCTTAACTTCACTATTAATTACAAACTCCGTCCATTACTAGATTTCTTATAAGGAAAAAGCAAATGATTACTAGCCTCAACAATTTTGCCAATAAAAATAATGTTAACTTTTCTACTTTAATAGACCTTTTAACTTATAGAGCGCATAATCAACCTGAGCAAACAGCTTATACTTTTCTTGTTGATGGAGAAACAGAAAGCGTTAACTTAACTTATCAAGAATTAGATCGAAAAGCACGCGCGATCGCTACTCAACTTCTGCAACAGGGAGTACCAGGTTCGCGGGCTTTGTTACTGTATCCACCTGGACTAGAATTTATCGCCGCCTTTTTTGGTTGTTTATATGCTGGTTTTGTCGCAGTTCCAGCTTATCCACCCCGACACAATCAAAAAATGTCTAGGCTACAGGCGATTGTATCTGATGCTGAAGCGGTAGTAGCATTGACTACAGAATCTATATTGACAAGCATCTCGCCTCAATTAGCTGAAAATATTACATTAGCGGTGATACCCTGGATCGCAACTGATAGTATTAACATCGATATAGTTGAAAATTGGCAGCATCCAAATGTCAATAGTGATACTTTGGCTTTTCTGCAATACACTTCGGGTTCTACTGGCACACCGAAAGGAGTAATGATTACCCACGGTAATTTATTACATAATTCCCAACTAATCTATAACTTTTATCAACACACACCCCAAAGCCAAGGTGTAATTTGGCTGCCACCATATCATGATATGGGATTAATTGGCGGGGTTTTGCAACCGATATATGGTGGTTTTCCAGTAACGCTGATGGCACCAGTTGCTTTTTTGCAAAAGCCTTTCCGTTGGTTGCAGGCGATTTCTAATTACAAAGCAACTACCAGTGGCGGCCCAGATTTTGCTTATGACCTCGCCTGTCGCCAAATTACCCCCGAACAACTAGCAAGTCTTGATTTGAGTAGTTGGAAAGTTGCGTTTACAGGTGCTGAACCGATACGGGCCGAAACACTGGAACGTTTTGCCGAAACTTTTGCTCCTTGCGGTTTCCGTCAAGAAGCTTTCTATCCTTGTTATGGGATGGCGGAAACGACTTTAATTGTATCTGGGGGTTTAACATCTGAAGTTCCAATTGTTCGTCATATTCAAACCACAGCTTTGTCACAAAACCAAGTCATAGATACTACTGCTGAAGCTGGCGGCAAAGCGATTGTTGGTTGCGGTAAAAGTAGCCCAGACCAAAAAGTATTGGTTGTAAATCCCGAATCATTTATGCCTTGTGCAGATGGACAGGTGGGAGAAGTTTGGGTATCAGGGCCTAGCGTTGCTCAAGGTTACTGGAATAATCCCGAACAAACAAAAAATACTTTTCATGCGTATCTTGCAGACAATACAACTGGCCCTTTTTTGCGGACTGGAGATTTAGGCTGTTTACAGGATGGTGAGTTGTTTATCACTGGCCGTCTCAAAGATTTAATTATTATCATGGGTCGCAACCATTATCCGCAAGATATTGAATTCACCGTGGAAAATTGTCATCCGGCACTACGTCCTGCTAGTGGTGCAGCTTTTGCAGTCGAAATCAATAACTCAGAAAGGTTGGTCATAGTCCAAGAAGTCGAACGCTCTCATCTCCGCAAACTCAACGCTGATGAAGTCATAGCAGCAATTCGTAAAGCTGTAGCCGAACACCATGACTTGCCAATTCATGCCATTGTCTTAATTAAAACAAACAGTTTGCCCAAAACTTCTTCCGGCAAAGTGCGACGCAGTACCTGCCGAACTGAGTTAGAAGCTGGTACTCTTGATGTAGTCGCCCAGTGGAGTGCTGATGCTCCCAACAAGACGCAAGAAGCAATTGCACCACAAGTAGAACAAACAGTAAACACCGAAGCGATCGCAGCTTGGTTAGTTGCAAAAGTTACTGAACAATTGCAATCTCCCCAGGAAATTAATATTGACGAACCGCTGGCACAATACGGTCTGGGTTCCTTGGCAGCCGTGAGAATTTCTGGAGAATTACAAGAATGGTTAGGACGGGAACTTTCACCGACGCTGTTATATGATTACCCTTCTATCGCTGTTTTGGCACAATATTTAGGTGATGGAGTGTCACAACCGAAGATCATAGCGCAGCAGCAAACAGAAAATAATGCGATGCCTTCTCTACGAGAGGCTTCTCTTTCAGAGACGCTAACGCGAACGCCAACGGCAGGCGGAGCCATCGCGATCGTTGGTATTGGTTGCCGTTACCCTGGTGCTAATAACCCAGAAGCTTTTTGGCAATTACTCCGTAATGGTGTTGATGCCATTAGTGAAGTACCTAAACAGCGATGGAATATCGATACTTTCTACGATCCAAACCGTGCAACACCAGGCAAAATGAATACTCGTTGGGGTGGCTTTTTAGAGCAAGTAGACCAATTTGACGCGCAATTTTTTGGCATTTCCCCACGCGAAGCAGAATCTCTCGACCCACAACAGAGATTATTACTAGAAGTTAGCTGGGAAGCGCTGGAAAATGCAGCTTATCCACCAGATAAATTAGCAGGAACCAATACAGGTGTCTTTGTCGGGATTAGTAATTTTGATTACTCTCAGTTGCAATCCAAACAAATTACTGGATTAGATGCTTACACGGGTACAGGTAACGCTTTTAGCATCGCCGCTAACCGTATTTCCTATTTGTTAGATTTGCGCGGGCCGAGTTTGGCAGTAGATACAGCTTGTTCTTCATCTTTAGTTGCAGTTCACCAAGCTTGTCAAAGTCTGCGTCAGGGAGAATGCGAACTGGCCTTAGCTGCTGGTGTAAACTTAATTCTCACCCCACAATTGACGATTACATTTTCCCAAGCCGGGATGATGGCTAGTGATGGTCGTTGTAAAACTTTTGATGCCGATGCTGATGGTTATGTCCGGGGAGAAGGTTGTGGTGTAGTAGTTCTCAAGCGTCTTAGCGATGCGCGCCGGGATGGTGATAATATCCTGGCAGTGATTAAAGGTTCGGCAATTAATCAAGACGGACGCAGCAACGGACTGACAGCACCCAACGGCCTAGCCCAACAAGCAGTGATTCGGCAAGCGATGCAAAATGCAGGTGTTTCACCTGATGAAATCGGTTACATTGAAGCCCACGGTACTGGAACCTTTTTAGGCGATCCTATCGAAATCAATTCTCTAAAAGCTGTACTGACGCCAGGGCGATCGCCGGAAAATCCCTGTGTGATTGGTTCGGTCAAAACCAACATTGGACATTTAGAAGCAGCAGCGGGAATCGCTGGTTTAATTAAAACTGTACTATCGCTAGATCGCGAGGAAATTCCACCCCATCTGCACCTCAAACAAGTTAACCCCCACATTTCTTTGGCTGGAACGTTATCCATCCCCACTGTATGTGTACCTTGGCATCGAGACGATAAACGGCGCTTGGCTGGTGTATCTTCTTTTGGTTTTGGTGGTACTAATGCCCATGTAATTTTAGAAGAAGCACCTCTTCAAAAACAAACAGACCGCGATGAACGGCAGATGCATCTTTTCACACTCTCTGCTAAAAGTGAAAATGCTTTGCACGATTTAGCACGAGATTATGAAAATTATCTTGGTAATAACCCTGATGCGTCATTAGCAGATATTTGTTTTACGGCTAATACCGGACGTTCTCATTTCGAGCATCGCCTAGTTGCGATCGCTCAATCTAATATCCAATTACAAACGGGACTTGGTGCTTACACGGCTGGTAAAAAAACATCTCAGTTAGAAAACGGTAAAATTAGCGGCAAAAAGCATCCCAAAATCGCTTTTTTATTCACAGGTCAGGGTTCCCAATATCTAAATATGGGTCGCCAACTTTACGAAACTCAACCGACCTTCCGCGCTTGTATCGACCAATGCGATCAAATTTTGCGGTTACATTTAGATAAACCTCTGCTGTCGGTTTTGTATTCTGATGAAAGTAGCTGCATCGATGAAACTGCCTATACCCAACCAGCTATATTTGCTGTAGAGTACGCTTTGGCGCAATTATGGAAGTCTTGGGGTGTGGAACCAACAGCAGTAATTGGTCACAGTTTCGGTGAATATGTGGCTGCTTGCATTGCTGGAGTATTTAGTTTGGAAGTAGGACTGAAGCTAGTTACCGAACGATCGCGCTTGATGCAAGAAATCAAGTCAATCGGTGCGATGGCTGCGGTGTTTGCCAATGAAGCGCAAGTGCAAGCTGTGATTGAATCTTACACAGAACTTACCATATCTGCGGTTAATGCTCCTAATAATATCACCATCTCTGGTGCGATCGCCAAAGTTGAGGCAGCGATCGCCCAATTCACAGCCCAAGGAATTGAGACTCGACGCTTGAATGTATCTCATGCTTTCCATTCTCCTTTAATGGATGAAATGCTTGATGCTTTTGAACAAGTAACAAGCCAAGTCAAATTTCAAGCACCACTGATTCCTTTAGTTTCCAATGTCACCGGGAATTTTCTACCAGCAGGACAAGTACCTGATGCCAAATACTGGCGATGCCATACGCGCCAAGCTGTAAGATTTATGGCAGGGTTGAATACTTTATTGGCAGAAGGTTACGAATTATTCATAGAAATTGGTGCTAAACCAGTTCTTTCTAGTCTGGGTAAACGTTGTCAGCAAAGCGAAGATTCGGTTTGGTTGCCTTCTTTGACTGCAAAGCGAGATAATTGGCAAACATTATTGGAAAGTGTATCAGTATTGTATCTGCGAGGAGTAGATATTGACTGGACGGGATTTGAAAGCGATTATTCGCATCAGGTACTTCCAGTTCCTACTTATGCGTTTCAAAGAAAACGTTACTGGGTTCAATCGCAAAATTCGGTTGACAGTACAGCAGGAAATCTCAATAGCAATGGTTCTAAACCTGTTGCTTTTAATGGTGATGCTAGAAGAATACCATCTCAAGCATTGGTAGAAAAAATGCTCAAACAACAACTACAGATTATGTCTGAGCAATTAGAAGTTTTGCGTAGTCATAATTTGTCTACAGACAAATTCTTGCCATTCCAGAATGGAATACGGTCAAGATAAGCCCAAATTTAGCGAAAAATAGAACGGTAAGTCAGTGATTGCATAAATTAATTGACTTACCCCTATGAAAACATAGGCGATATATAGGACTCATTTTATTTTTGCGAAGCTAGGTACACATTTATTTCTTCTCTTCTTCCTTTTATATATAGCCCCTGAAAAAACTAATCAGATGAAATTCCAACCAAGCAATTGATAAAAACTCATGAACACATATACTCTTAACAGTGATAATTCTTATTTTCAAGTTACCAGTCAACCCCATAAATGCCAAAAATTATTAACAGAACTACGTACAATTATTGCAAATTTACTCAAATCCGATCCAGAAGATATTGATGTTCATGCTCATTTTTTAGACATGGGTGCTGATTCAATAGTGCTAATTGATGCCATTCGTCAAATTGAAAATACTTTTGGAATTAAAATTACGATTCGTCAGTTATTTGAAGAACTAACAAACCTGAATGCGTTAGCAAATTATATTGATGAGAGTATACAACAAGAACCTATGAAATCTCAAATTCAAGAACAACCCGAAATATCACTCTCTCAAGCCTCAGAAACGACATCCGAAACATTAGTAGAAATCGTTCTTCGGCAGCAGTTTGAATTGATGTCCCAACAGTTGGAAATCTTGCGTAATTCAAGCTCATCAACAAATTTAAATTCTTCCTCTAGCCCACATAAAGAAGCGAAATTTGTTCATAACCCAGTAGAATTACACAAATCAACCGCAAAAAAAGATTTTCCCTCTTCTTTTTGGCGAGTTGAACAATCGTCAGCCAAAATCCTCACCCCACAACAACAACAATATTTAGATTCTCTGATCGCCCGTTATACCAAACGTACAGCGAAATCCAAACAGCGATCGCAAACCTATCGCCCTGTCCTCGCCGACAGAAGGGCTTCTGTCGGATTTCGTCCCGAAACTAAAGAAATCCTCTATCCTATTGTTGGCGATCGTTCTCAAGGTTCAAAAATTTGGGATATTGATGGCAATAAATACATAGATATTTCTATGGGTTTTGGCGTACATCTTTTTGGTCATGATGTTCCCTTTATTACAGAAGCTCTAGAAAATCAACTCAAGCAAGGGACGCAAATCGGCCCCCAATCTAAACTTGCTGGTGAGGTAGCAACTTTAATCTGCGAAATGACAGGAATGGAACGAGTCACTTTCTGTAATTCAGGTACAGAAGCGGCGATGACAGCGATGCGTATAGCCCGTGCAGCTACAGGTCGTGCCAAAATTGCTATTTTTAAAGGCGCTTATCACGGTCATTTTGATGGCACCTTAGCCATACCACAAACATCTGAGGATGGAAAATTACCAGCACACCCAATGGTTCCAGGGGTGCTGCAAAATATGGTTGATGATGTTTTGCTTCTGACTTATGGGGCTTCTGAATCGCTTGATATTATCAAAGCCAATGCTCATGAATTAGCAGCAGTTTTAGTTGAGCCTGTACAAAGCCGCAAACCCGATTTACAACCTAAAGAATTTCTGCAACAGTTGCGAGAGGTAACACAACAACTAGATATCACCTTGATTTTCGATGAAGTAATCACAGGTTTCCGCGTTCATCCCCGTGGAGCGCAAGCATGGTCTGGTGTTGATGCAGATATTGTCATCTATGGCAAGTTAATTGGTGGGGGAATGCCAATCGGGGTAATAGCTGGAAAAGCAGCTTATATGGACAAAATTGACGGTGGTATGTGGAACTATGGAGATGAATCTTATCCAGAAGTGGAAACGACATTTTTTGCTGGTACTTTCTCCAAACATCCTTTGACGATGGCAGCAACACGAGCCACACTCCTACACCTCAAAGCTGAAGGAGCTATCCTCCAAGAGCGATTGAATCAACGCACATCACAGTTAGCCGCAACACTCAATACTTACTTTGAACAAGAAAATATCCCTGTCCAAATAGTGCATTTTAGCTCGCTTTTTCGCTTTACTTTATCGGGCAATTCTAGCTATCTATATCAGCCTTTAGAAATGGATTTGCTGTATTACTCTTTAATTGCAAAAGGCGTTTATATTTGGGAAGGACGCACCTGTTTTCTATCTACTGCACACACAGATGAAGATGTAAATTATGTAATTAAATCAGTCCAAGATAGTGTACAAGAATTACGCACAGCAGGTTTTTTTCCCAAAAAGCTAAAATTATCGATAGTCCAAAAGCAGACACATAACACATCAGACAAATTGAGAAATTCTGTAGATTTGGAAACCCAAATTAAAAGTGAATTAGAACTAAAACCAGCATTCAAAATTCCCCTGAGTGATGCCCAAAAGCAGCTTTGGTTTTTAGCTCAAATTGGTGACAATGGGTCTTTAGCTTACAACATTTCCCTCAATATTCAATTACGGGGTACACTTCATCTAGCAGCCATGCGTCAAGCAGTGCAGCAAGTGATACAACGTAATGAGGCTCTACGTACAACTATCAGCAGTCAAGGCGATTTTCAAGAAATATTACCATCACTGCAAATAGACGTTCCTGTAATTGACTTTTCAAATGTAGAAGATGGCAACTTTCAACTAGCCCAGTGGTTGCAAAATGAAAACCGCGAATCTTTTGACCTCACCAACGGGCCTTTATTCCGCGTTCGGATTTTGAAATTAAAAGACCAATTGCATATATTAGTTGTTAGCGCCCATCACATTATTACTGATGGCTGGTCAATCAGCGTTATCTTGCAAGAAATGATTGCATTGTATTCAGCAACTTGTCAGGGTGATGTTTGCCGGCTAGAACCACCGATGCAATATAGTTCATATCTTGACTGGCATCGTCAATACTGTGAAACAGACGAGATGAAAGCTCATGAATCTTATTGGTTACAGAAGTTTGCCAGCCCAGTTCCAGTTTTAGACTTGCCCACTGACCGTCCTCGCCCACTAATCAAAACTTATCAAGGTGGCAGACAACAGTTACAGCTTGACAGTAGCTTAAGTGGTGCCATCAAACAATTCAGCAAGCAAAACGGTTGTACCTTATTTATGATGCTGCTGTCTGCATATACTGTCTTACTCTATCGCTTAACCAACCAAGACGACATTACCATTGGTATTGCTGCTGCTGGACGCTCTCTTGAAGGTAGTGAGCGACTAGTTGGTTATTGCAGCCATCTGCTACCGATACGCGGTCAAATTGTCGGCGATGTGACATTCGTCGAACATCTCAAAACTTGCAAAAGTTTGTTGTTGGATGCCTATGAGCATCAAGATTATCCTTTCGCTAAATTAATTGACAAACTGGGAGTAAAGGCTAGTAGCAGCATATCTCCTTTGGTGAACGCCACCTTTAACCTGGAGCGCCCCGTAGACATTCCCCAAATGTATAATTTGTCAAGTAGCTTGTTACCTCAATCTATAAGTTTTGCTGACTACGATCTAGGCTTGAATGTGACTGAGATTGAAAACGAGTTACTGTTGGAATGTGATTATAATGCAGACTTGTTTGATGCTGCCACTATCGACCGCATACTTGGACATTACCAAACCTTATTGATGGCGATTATTGCCAGCCCCCAAACATCGCTCTTGCAATTATCCTTATTAACAGCAACCGAACGCCATCAAATACTGGTTGAGTGGAATAACACTCAAACCGACTATCCCCAAGATAAATGTATTCATCAAATATTTGCACAACAAGCACAATTAACTCCGAATGCTGTAGCAGTAGAATTTGCTGAAGAAAAACTGACCTACCGAGAGCTAAATCAGCGTGCTAACCAGTTAGCGCATTTCCTACAAAGTTTAGGTGTAAAACCAGAAGTGCTTGTAGGCATTTGCGTTGAACATTCTGTAGAAATGTTAGTAGCGATGCTGGGTGTTCTCAAAGCTGGTGGTGCTTACGTACCCCTAGACCCGGCTTATCCTCAAGAACGCTTGGCTCATATGCTAGGTGATTCTCAAGCCTCAGTGCTACTGACAAGTGCTGAATTAGAGAGTCAACTGCCTCCACACTCTGCAAAACTAGTACTATTGGATACGGATTGGCAAGCGATTTCTCGTCAATCAATCACGAATCCTGTTAGTGTTGTTGAGCCGACAAATTTAGCCTATGTGATTTATACTTCTGGTTCTACTGGCAAATCGAAAGGGGTACTAATTCCGCACCAAGCCTTAGTAAACCATAACTACGCTATAGCTAAAAATTATGAACTAAAAGTGAGCGATCGCGTCCTACAATTTGCAAGCTTTAGCTTTGATGTAGCTGCCGAGGAAATATTTCCTACTTGGTTGAGTGGAGCAACTTTGGTACTACGACCAAAGAAAATGTTTGCGATCGCAGATTTTGTGCAATTTGTCAAAAAACAAGAATTGACTGTCCTAAACCTGCCAGTAGTATACTGGCAAGAGTGGGTTTCCCAAATGCCCCATATCAGCTGGGCAGAAAATGTACGTTTATTGGTTCTTGGTAGCGAAAGAGTCCCATTAGAGCGGTTTATTACTTGGCAACAGCAAGTAGGTAGCAACGTTAGTTGGCGAAACGCTTACGGCCCTACTGAAGCTACAATTACAGCTACAGTCTATGATTCCCAAGTGAGTTTAGAACATCAAACAGCTTCTTCACTGTTTATTGGTCATCCCATAGCTAATACTCAAATTTATATTCTCGACCATCATTTGCAACCAGTGCCTATCGGTGTTGCAGGTGAATTGCATATTGGTGGTAATGGTTTGGCACGAGGTTATCTTAACCGTCCAGAATTAACAGTCGAAAAGTTTATTTTCAACCCCTTTAGTAATGAACCGACAGCCCGTTTGTACAAAACAGGAGATTTAGCTCGACACAGAAGCGATGGTACTATTGAATTTATCGGTCGAATTGATAACCAACTGAAAATTCACGGTTTCCGTATTGAGTTGGGAGAAATCGAAGCAGCGCTGAGTCAACATCCACAAGTCAGAGAGTGTGTAGTTATAGCCAGCGATGACCAATTAAATAATCAGCGATTGCAAGCATATATTGTTTTTCATCAAGAGCAAAATGTAGATAGTAGGGAACTGCATCGCTTCCTCAAGCAAAAATTGCCTGAGTACATGTTACCCTCTACTTTCTTCCAAATAGAAACCATACCGCTTACCCCTAATGGTAAAATCGATCGTCTTACTCTAAATCGCTTGGGTGTGTTAATCAACAATATTGAAGTGAATATGGTTTCACCCCGCAACCCTATCGAGGAGTTACTAGCTTCTATCTGGGCTGAAGTTCTAAACTTAAAACAAGTCGGTATCCACGATAATTTCTTTGAATTGGGAGGCAATTCGCTCTTAGCTATGCAACTTGTAAATCAGATCAACGAAGCCTTCTTGATAGAGTTACCGTTGCGTAGTTTATTTGAATGCTCGACAATCGCTCAAATAAGCGAATTGGTACAGACTCACAAACTTGAACAAGTAGAAAGTGATGCTCTAGAACAAATTTTAGCTGAAGTTAATGAGTTAATGGATACAGAAATCGAACAAATGCTTGCCAACTTTTAGTAGACTAACATAGCAGGGTAAGCGCATCTCAAACGCTATTGACAAGCGGGTTTAGAGGTATCCTTATGTTGGGATAAACAAGCAGCAAGAATAGTCAGCATTCTGAAGCATGAATTACCCAACTCTTTACCAAAGCTTTCTCGTTGAACAAGAAAAAACTTTTCCCCACAATGCCAAGAAGTCAAGAAGTCTATTTTTTACTAACTCAAACAATGTACCAATACGAGTTCTCGATATGCTATCTGACGTTGGTGTGCGACTAGAATTTTGGTAAGGCTCAAAGACAGCCCCGCCCCCATAGTTAATAATCCCTTGATGCTGGATAAGAGTTAGTTCTTTTTGCTTGGGAGGAACTGACCTTTTAGCGATCGCTTTCTGTACCCAACTTTTTCATGCCATCCATTCAGTCCACTGGGGCGCATCTGTCACCAGTTGAGCAAACAAGTTTTGGCAAGCGTCTTCAAACTCCAACATCACACCGCAACGCCGATCGATCGTTAAGGTACTGAGTAATTGATGAGGCAGTATGTTGCTTTATTGCTGCAACATCTTCAACAGAACCTCTGGGCTGTCCATTTTATCCATTACAACCTCAATAAAAGCAAGTTGGTCACGGTTTTGTTGAGCTGTTTCTAATGCTTTGTCTAACTGCGATTCGGTACTAACTTTAATTGCCCAGGCATTGCCAGCGAAAACCTTAGGGAGCTGATGATAATTCCAAGGTTGAATGTCGTTATATGGCATACGTTCACCGTGAATATCACGCTCTATAGTATATCCATCATTGTTAATCAAAAAAATAATCGGTTTTAGATTATAGCGTAAGATGGTTGAAAGTTCTTGTGCAGTCATTTGGAAAGACCCGTCACCAACCAGTAGGATAGAGCGACGTTGTGGTGCGGCGATGGCACAACCAAGTAATGAACCAACAGAGTAACCAATCGATCCCCAAAGTACTTGCCCAACAAAAGTAGCTCCTTTTGGCAAAGGAACGATAGAAGCGCCAAACAAACAAGTTCCAGTCTCAGCAACGATAATGTCATCTTCTTGGAGAAAATGAGCAAATCTATGCCAAAAATGCTGCTGCGTAATCGGTGCCGAAGAGCCGCCAACGATAGGCTCTATAAAACCAGCATCTAAATTTTCTCTTGCTGATTTGAAATTCAGCGTTTGAGGATCGCGGTGCTGCAACCGTTGGCTTAAAGCAGAAAGCACATCTGCCATAGCGACATTGTTGTATAAAGCATGTTTAACTTTTACATACTCCCCATGCACTTCAATAGTTTGGCTGGGATCGAGTTTGGCAGAAAACTTACCTGTGTTGAAATCAGTCATCAAAGCACCGATAGTTAAAACACAATCTGCCTGCTCAATACGTTTTCTGACAGATTCCTCACTGGCAGCACCATTATATATGCCGATGAATTGGGGGTGGGTTTCTTCTAGCAATCCTTTTCCCATGTTCATCGTCGCATAAGGGTATCCAGTAGCTGTTAGCAATTCTCGCAATTGTTCATGCAAATGATAGCGAGCTACACCAATATCAGCAAGAATCACCGGTTGGGAAGCTTTTTCCAGTATGTTTACACAGACATCAATTATTTCTGCTATTGTAGCGCCATCGCTCTGAAATACAGGGGGTATAAAGAAATCAGACGGTGCAGACACCTCAGCTAGAGCAACATCCATCGGTATGGAAATATAAACAGGTAATTTCTTCAGCAAACAGATACCTAAAACTCTGTCAATTTCCGTTGTTGCATTTTCATTTGTTAAATATGCTTGAGCCACCGTTACCTGTTGATACATTCGGGCAAATATTGAAAAATCACCAGTACCAAGCGTATGATGGACAAGTGAACCAAGAGCTTGAATTTTAGTTGCAGGAGCACCGGTAATTGCTACAACAGGAACGTGTTCAGCATAAGCGCCAGCGATACCATTAATAGCACTGAGTTCACCAACACCAAACGTAGTTACTAATGCCGCAACACCATTAAGCCGACCATAACCATCGGCAGCATAGGATGCGTTAAGTTCGTTGCAAGTAGAAATTAACTCGATGCCATTGTGGTTAACAATATAGTCGAGAAATTCCATATTGTAGTCTCCAGCAACCCCAAAGATATGCTTGATGCCAATTTGCTCCAGACGAAGCAATAAATAGTCGCCAACAGTAAACTTTGCCATTGTCTTAGCCAAATTACCCCTTTAGGGTATGAAAACTATAACTGAGATGCGTATCTCTGAAGTAAGAATAGGATTGTGACTTTTGCCGACGCCCATGTACACCGACCGTCGAGAGTCGATCGGTTGTGATGCAGTTAAAATTACCAAAGTATGAATTGCCAAAGGAAAGAAACTGATGAGTTCATTTGTGCTTTGTTTTCAAGATATTGATAAAACAAAACTCAAGGTTGTTGGGGGCAAAGCTGCTAACCTGGGGGAACTATCCAGGATTGAGGGAATCCACGTACCGGATGGCTTTTGTATTTCTACTGAAGCTTTTAAAAGAATCATTGGGGAAATGCCATCGATTAATGAATTACTCGAACAGTTATCGCATCTATTGATGGAAGACCGGCATAAAATTGGTGAACTTAGCGGTGAGATTCGCTCTTTCATTGAAGGTATAACCATTCCTCAAGATATTAATGAAGAGATCGCCCGCCTCCTCTCCAGGTTTGATGAAAAAAATGCCTATGCAGTACGATCCAGCGCAACTGCTGAGGATTTACCGACAGCCTCTTTTGCAGGCCAGCAGGATACGTATTTGAACATTGTCTCAAAGGAGGCAATCTATCAGCATATCAGCAAGTGCTGGGCATCGCTATTTACCGAGAGAGCAGTAATTTACCGCCTTCAAAACGGCTTCGACCACCGTAAAGTTTACCTGTCTGTGGTTGTTCAGAAGATGGTATTACCGCAGGTGGCAGGAATTTTGTTTACTGCCGATCCCGTCACTTCTAATCGGAAGGTGTTATCCATTGATGCCAGCTTCGGACTTGGTGAAGCTTTGGTCAGAGGTCTGGTGAATGCTGATATCTATAAAGTTTGTAACGGTCAGGTTATTGATAAGAAGATATCCACCAAGAAACTGGCTATTTATGCCTTAAAAGATGGCGGTACGAAATTACAGGAAATTGAACAACACAAACAGAATAGGCAAGCGCTGACGGATGAGCAGATTTTGCAGCTTGAGCGCATCGGTAGGAAGATTGAAGAACATTTCGGCCGCCCCCAGGACATCGAATGGTGTTTGGTTGATGATACATTTTATATTGTCCAAAGTCGCCCCATCACGACTTTATATCCGATCCCGGAAGCGAGCGATCGCGAAAATCACGTTTATGTATCTGTTGGTCATCAACAAATGATGACCGACCCCATTAAACCATTGGGATTGTCTTTATTTCAATTAATAGCTGCTCGACCCATGTATAAAGCTGGTGGAAGGTTGTTTGTTGATATCACACCCGATCTGGCTTCACCTGTTAGAAGAAAAATTGTAGTAGATGTGTTGGGAAAATCCGAACCGCTCATAAAAGACGCACTGATGACTATCATAGAGCGAGGAGATTTCATTGAATCATTACCAGACGATCAAAAAGAACTAAGTCCCGGTAAAAGCAATAAATCTCCATCGCCTGCGGATTTTAAAACACTAAACGAATACGATCCGACAATCGTTTCTGATTTAATTAAGAGTAATCAAGTATCGATAGACGATTTAAAACATCACATCCAAAGGAAATCAGGATTGGATCTAATTGATTTTATTCAAGAAGACACCCAGAAATTAAAGAAGAGTTTATCCGATCCACAAAGTTTTGGTGTGATTATGACTGCTATGAATGCTTCATCATGGATCAATGAAAAAATGCAGGAGTGGTTAGATGAAAAAAACGTAGCAGACACGCTTTCTCAATCTGTACCCAACAATATTACTTCATCTATGGGTCTGGAACTATTGGATGTCGCAGATGTAATTCGTCCTTATCCTGAAGTAATTGATTATTTACAACATATAAAAGATGATAGCTTTTTGGATGAACTGGTTAAGTTTAATGGGGGAAAGGAAACCCAAGACGCTATCTATGCTTATCTCAACAAATACGGAATGCGATGTGCCGGAGAAATCGATATTACTAAAACTCGTTGGAGTGAAAAACCAACTACACTTATCCCCATGATTCTCAGTAATATCAAAAACTTTGAGCCTAATGCTAGCAAGCGGAAATTTGAGCAAGGACGACAGTCAGCTTTGAAAAAAGAACAAGAGTTATTAGATCGATTGAAGCAATTACCGGATGGCGAACAAAAGGCCGAAGAGACAAAACGAACGATCGGTCTAATTCGGAATTTCATCGGTTATCGTGAATATCCAAAATACGGCATGATTAATCGCTACTTCGTTTATAAGAAAGCTTTACTCAAAGAAGCCGAACAACTCATACAAGCGGGCGTTATTCATGAAAAAGAAGATATATACTATCTCACTTTTGAAGAACTTCGCTCAGTCATACGCACAAATAAACTTGATTACCAGATGATCGGCAAACGAAAAGATGAGTACAAATTATATGAAAAACTAACTCCCCCCCGTGTTATCACGTCTGATGGTGAAATTATTGCAGGTCGGTACAAACGAGAAAATCTCCCTGCCGAAGCTATTGTAGGTCTACCTGTTTCCTCCGGAGTTATAGAGGGACGAGCGCGTGTCATCTTAAACATGGAAGATGCCGAGCTAGAAGATGGAGATATATTAGTCACCTCCTTTACTGACCCTAGCTGGACACCATTGTTTGTATCCATAAAAGGCCTAGTCACCGAAGTTGGTGGACTGATGACACATGGAGCAGTTATCGCACGTGAATATGGTATAAGTGCAGTTGTTGGAGTAGAAAATGCTACCAAGCTGATCGAAGACGGACAGAGAATTCGGGTTAATGGAACGGAAGGCTATGTAGAAGTGGGATTCGTTGGCTAGAAACTATACCCCGCAAGGTGTTAAAGGATTATCCGCAAGATTCTCAACCCTCCGGGTTCGCAGTTCCTACAACAAAGAGAACCTCCGCAACGGACTGCTCACCTTGACAACTGAATGACCATGTAGGTGCGAGTCCTACCCCGCAGGTGCAACGGTGAAAGCACTTCCCCCAGGTTCAAGACTAGCGATCGCCCCTGGCGTCGATCGCATTCCTCTTGTCTTGAAAATCGAGTGATGCCTATTATATTCCCGGACGAGAGCAGTATTGGATCGGGTATATAATGGCGATCGCCTACTCCTAGAGAGGAAAGTGGAACGGGCATTTTTGAAGCGGGGAAGGCACTGGCAAAATTGAGGGACAGACGGCTGTATCGTTCTACACATAAAACATTTGAAGCCAATCGCCCTTTTAGGGAGACAGTGTCGAACTCACGTTAACTTAATGCTCTGCTAAATAATTCCAATGAATTGGCAAGTAGGAGAAAAAGGAAATCTGGGGATGGAGAAAGTAGCGAAGCGATCGCTCTTAAAGCAAAGCGTAGCCAATCGATTTTCTCTCTTACTGCCAAAAGTTCTGCTGATGTGGACTATTGGAGTCATAAGTGGGGAGTTGGTAGGAAATCTTGGGTCAAGATTCGTTTTACAAGCTTTTTTAGGCTGATCCCCACTAAGACAGTTAGGTTAAATTGCAAATGAAATCATATCCCTGCCTAATTCCCCGATTTAGGTGTAAATCCAGGTTAAGACTGCGGATTTTGCCTAAGCCCTAACAAATTTCCGTCAATATCCTTGAAAGTGGATAATTGCACTCCATGACCAACATCTGTAATTGGCCCAACTGAGACTCCTTTTTCAGTCAGGCTTTGACGAGCAGTAACTATATCATTGACAACAAAGGTACTGACAGTATTACCTGGTTCAACTGAGTTACTCAAGTTCAATCCGATTGCAAAGCGTGGAATATCAGGAAAACTAAACTGTCTCCAGCTAGGTGTGTCATATTTTTCTTCAGGAACTAACCCAAGCTTGGATTTGTACCACTCGGCACTAGCTTCGAGATTAGTAACGTCTAGTTTGGTGACAAAACTATATTCACCAAAAGTGTTTTTCAATGTCATATTCTACTGTGCTAATCCAGAACTTTTGTAATACAGCTATTATAAGCTTTTTAGGATAAAATACTGCAAGCTTACCAATTATAGGGTAAAATTTAGATCCAAAATTTTACGCTTTAGCCATTCAGAAAACAAGTTTGAGAGAATTTTTAAGCGCAACATCTCGTCCAATTGTGGCTCAATAATTTCCTCAACCAAAATTAGATGTGCCCCAATGGATGTCAATATTGGTTTGACAACTTGCGGTGGAGTTGCCGCAAAGACAGCAGCAGAAATTTCTGGTTTCAAATCTGCACGGCTTAATATCCCTCGATATCCTCCTTTTCTGCGTAGTTCTGTATCTTGAATATATTGATGAGCAATTTCATGAAAACTTATCTCACCTTCACCCAATGCGTAAAACAGTTCCATAGCCAAATCAAAATCATCTAAAACGACTTCATACATAACTATCTGGGCATAATCAATCTGATGTTCTACAAAAAAAGATTCAACTTTATCTACAAACAGATATTGAGCTAATTTTGAGGAAATTACTGTGTAATAAACTAATTCTTCAAACTCGTCTAGAGATAAACTGTGTCTCTGTAGCCATGACCAAGTAGCATCAGCACCAGTCAAATTGTTCATCAAACGCAAGTTATCTGCCGCTTGCTGTAGTTCTTCTGGCTCCACTTTAATATTAACTTCTTGTGCCGTATATGAAATAATCTTGCGAGTAAGAATACCTTCAATCACAGAAGGAATTTGACATGAAATCTTGACTTGGTTGATAATTTCTTCGAGAGAAACAGTTGCCACTTCTAACATAGTAAAACTTCTTAGCGATGGAAATGAAATAGAAAAGATAAACTTTTTGATAGTTCTTGATTTTTAGAGTTTCAAACCACCTTTTTGCAACTTTTTAAACGGGTCTAACACAAAATCAACAATACGGCGCTGCCGAACAATTACCTCAGCAGTTGCTGTTTGACCAGGCGTTAAAGCAATACGTTTGTTTCCACTTTGAATATAAGTCTGCGGCACTGCAATTTCTAATTCAAAATTTTCTATGTTACCTTGAGCAGTTTCCACAACTTTGGAGTCTGGTGAAATCCAGTGGAGTTTGCCTTCTATCACTCCATAATCTTGGAAAGGATAAGCATCAAATTTAAGTTTAACTGGCATTCCTACACGCAGAAAGCCACTTTCTTGACTAGGCATCTGTGCTCTGAATATTAGAGGTACTCCATTAGGTGCAATCTGAGTAATCATCTGCCCTGGTTGTACGACTGTCCCGGCGTTATTGATAGACAACTGAAAAATCGTGCCAGCAATCGGAGCGCGGAGTGTTTGCTGTTGTAATTGAAATTGTAAAGAATGAATTTGCTTTTTAGTTTGAGAAATTTCTGATTGTAAATCTACAACTTGAGCTTGGAGTTCTTTAAGTTGTTTCTGACTATCCAAAACGGCAAGTTCACCTGTGCGTCTAATACGTTGATTGGTGCTTTGCTGTTTAGCAATCTCGGTATTAGCCTGTTGAA
Organism: Nostoc sp. DedQUE04; assembly: GCF_034530995.1. NCBI lineage: Bacteria > Bacillati > Cyanobacteriota > Cyanophyceae > Nostocales > Nostocaceae > Nostoc > Nostoc sp. DedQUE04. The sequence goes on from NZ_JAVRCA010000006.1 coordinate 50,988, forward strand.
TATCTGATTGAGCTTGTTCTAAAAGTCTTTGGCGTTCAAACATTGTACCTTCTATTTCTTCTAATTTACTTTTGGAAATAGCGCCCTTTTGTAAAAGATATCGATAACGTTGTACCTCATTTTTAGCTAGCTTAATGCGACCAACTTCTAGAGCATATACTTGTTTGCTGGAATTAAATTTTTGATGTATTTGGTCAAGTTGAGCAACTTGCTCAGATTCTTGAGCTTGATTTTGCAATTGCTGAGTGCGTAAAGACATTTCCAGTTGATTTTTTAATAGCTGAAGCTGATTAACTCGATTTTGTTGACCCTCAAGTTTTGCCTGAGTTTGTTGCAGTTCAGTACGAGTTAATTCTGATTCTAATTCCAGTAAAGTTTGCCCTAAAAGTACAGTTTGGCCTTCTTTTACCTTAATGGCTGTAACTTTTCCGGTAACAGGTGCATCTAATCTCACAGTTCTCCCTTGGGGTTCAAGTCGTCCTCTGGCGCTACCTGTTTCGTCTACTTTGGATAGCATTGCCCAAGGTAAGACGATCGCAGCAAATATTACTAGCCAATACAACAAGCCGCGTGTCCAAATCCGTGGTAAGGTATCAATCAGTTCTTTTGTTAAAGAAGACCAGTCTTCACCCAAAGGTGCATAGGATTTTCGCTCTTGTGATGATAGTGTTTTTTTGGATTCTTTCAAGTCTAGTTGATTATTAGGGTAGTGACCGTTCTGACTGAACTGCTCTTGGGTAGTAAATTCATTTGGCATAATTGGTAATACAGTTTTGGATTTCAAATATTGGATTTTTCTGGTTTCTAGCAAAGCTAAAGAACGAAAAATGAAGAGGCTTTTAGTTCAAACTGCTATGGTAAGTTGCTGTTGATTCAGGTAAAAGTAGTGACCGCGTTTAGCCATTAATTGATCGTGAGTTCCACATTCAACCAAAAGACCTCTATCTAGCACCAAAATTTTGTCAGCATTGCGTACTGTTGAAAGGCGATGAGCAATTACTAGTGTTGTTCTATCTTGAAGAATTTTGTTGAGGTTAGTCTGGATGATACGTTCAGATTCAGCGTCAAGACTGCTGGTGGCTTCATCTAAAATCAGCAGTTGGGGATTTCCGACAAGGGCGCGAGCGATCGCTAGCCGTTGTCTTTGTCCACCAGACAGGGTTCCTCCTCCCTCACCGATTTGTGTTTCATAGCCCATCGGTAATTCTTTAATAAATTCATGCGCTCCCGCTTGTTGCGCTGCTTCTATGACCTCTTCTAAAGTTGCTTCGGGATAACCTAAACTAATATTTTCCCGAATCGTACCACCAAAGAGAAAAGTATCTTGGTCAACGACACCAATTTGAGAACGGAGCGATCGCAATGACAAACTAGTAATATCATAGCCGTCAATCAAAATTTTCCCTTCTGTGGGAGGATACAGCCCCAATACTAACTTGGAAATGGTCGTTTTTCCCGAACCACTGCGCCCTACAAGTGCGATCGTTTGCCCTGGTTGCACCTCAAAACTGATGTTTTCTAAGGTGTTTCTATCACTTTCTGGATGATAACGAAAAGTAACTTTGTCAAAGCAAATATAACCGCGAATTGGCGGTAAAGATTGATGAGACTGGTGTTGTAAATCTTCTTCTGGTTCAGCGTCAATCACATCATTGATGCGTTCAACGGCAATTAGCACCTCTTGCAATTCATTCCATAGCAAAATCAGCCTTTGGAAGGGATTAATAACATTACCCAGCAACATATTAAAAGCAATCAGTTGCCCAATTGTGAGTTCATTCTGAATCACTTGCCATGCCCCAAACCACAGTAAAACTGTGGTGACTACAGCTTCAATACCGGAGCTAAATATTTGCAGTGTATTGCCAATTACCTGCCCAGAAAAAGTTTTTTTCACTGATTTACCAAAAAGTTCTTCCCAATGCCAGCGGACTGTTTGCTCAACAGCCATAGACTTAATCGTGCGGATACCAGTGAGAGACTGAATCAAATACCCAGTTTCTTCATTATGTGCCCCAAAAATCTCGCGGGAAACACGCTGTAAGAAAGGTGTAGCAATCAGCGCCAATAATACGAATGGTGGCACAATTACTAAGGTCATTAATGCCATCTTCCAACTATACCAAAACATCAATCCTACATAGACAAATACTGTTAGTAAATCGAGGAAGATAGATAGGGCTTCACCAGTTAAAAAACGTTGAATTTTGCGATTTTCCTGCACGCGGGAAATAATATCACCAACGTAACGGGACTCGAAATAGTTCAGAGGTAAACGGAAGGTATGACTAATAAAACCCACAATCAAGGCTAGATCGACTCGGTTAGCTGTGTGGTCTAGAAGGTATTGCCGCAGTCCAGTTATGGCAACTCTAAAAAGGCTAAAGATTACCAAGCCGATGCCTACAGCCGTTAATGTTAGGTCACTGCGCTGCACAACTACTCGGTCTAACAATAATTGCGTAAATAGGGGTGTAATCAGGCCAAAAATTTGAATGAGGATGGAAGCAATAAATACTTCCAACAACACCAGCCAGTGAGGTTTAGTTAATTCAAAAAACTGCCAGAAAGCAGTACTAGCTTCTTTTGTCTCTTTGAGTAAGGCTGTGGGTTGGAGTAATAAAGTATAGCCAGTCCAACCTGCTTTAAATTCTGCATAAGTGAGGGTACGCTGACCAATAGCAGGATCTCCAACGATAACGCGATCGCCTCTGACTTCGTAGACGACAATATAATGTTTGCCTTCCCAATGCACAATCGCAGGCAAACTTTGCTGGGCAAGTTTATCAAGGCTGGCTTTTACAGGTCGAGTCGAAAACCCGATGCTTTCTGCTGCTGCTGCTAAACCTCGCAGCGATGATCCATCCCGATCGACGTTGGCAATGTCTCGCAGCCGATTGACGCTAAAACGCTTACCCCAGTAAAGACCAACCATCACTAAGCAAGCCGCACCGCAATCAGATGCACTTTGTTGTTCAAAAAAAGGATAGCGTCGAGTAATGCGTTGCCATAAATGACCGATTTTTACAGTTGGGCTAGGGAAGTAGGCTTTATTAATTTTTTTCTGAAACTGGTTTTTTGGCTCAACAGTAAATTGAGGAAATATAACAGGCTCAGACGCTGCTACTGGGTGGTTATTGGCTGATGGGTTAGCATCGAGTTCAGCCAGTTGTGGCACATATTGCTGTGCTGTTTCCCAATGCGAACAGCTGAGGCTGTATAGTTGCGTTGGTTGAGTTACTTGCCAACCACGTTCTTTGGGTAACTGAGATAAGGTGTAAATATTGCCAGCAGTGAGTTTGAGTCCTGATGTGTGCAGTAGTTCGCCGCGACGCAGTATCCAAAGTTGTTGGTCTTTGAGTAAAGAAGATGGAAGTTTGTTAATTTGGAGATTGTGCTGCTCTAGCAATGGTTGTATTTGCACTACACCTTCGTAAGCAGCATTATTCAGCGCCGCATTTTGGCGACATAACAGCAGTAAATCCCAAAGTACAGCTTGACGGTGAAGATGCTGCCCAATAGAGGGATACTTGCGGATGAGCGATCGCAAACAATTTCCTGAAATATAGCAAACTTTGAGATTTACCGAAGCCCTAGCAGTGTAAGGTTGAAATTCCTCCTCTGGAAATAGCGTTAGTTGAGCAAATGATGTTCCCGCACCTACAGAAGCGATTAAATTATCGGTGCGATCGAGCAATCTGACTTTACCTGCCAAAATTAGATAAATACCTACGTTTGCATCTGCTGTTTGCCAGAACAGTTTGCCTGCACTAGGCTGGAGAATTTCAATTTGTTTGATGCAGTCTGAAAATTCCTGTTCTGAAAGAGTCTGACCCAGAGTTTGGGCAAGCTGTTGAGTGGAAAATTCTGTTTTGTTCTGAACCATGATTTGTTGGGAGTTTAATGGCAGAATTAGTTACTTGTTGTAGCGAAATTCAATGACCACCGAAAATCAGGCTCTGCATTTGGTAGCAGGTTGTTTATAGTAATCCGAGGATTTTTTGTGTTATTAATTTCTTTCTCGGCAGTTTTGCGTGTCTGTCGAGTTGAAAGTCCCATCTCTTTGAGCAAGCGGTTAATGTGGCAACTGCTAACCTTAATTCCCAGTTCTTTTGCCAGATGCTTGCTTAACCATTGGCCTGTCCACCGCTCAAATGAATAGCCATACTCACGCGGACTATGGCTTGCTAGTTCTTGCAAACGAGCCAGATATTGCTCATTCACAGCTTTGGGACGACCCATTGGGCGATCGCTCCAATGATGAGCTTGACCTGTTTGGGCGATCGTAATCCAGTGCCGTGCCGTCTCCTGAGAGCATCCTAACGCTTCACAGATTTGAGTCTGAGATTGGCCTGCATCTGCCAACAACATAATTTCAATGCGACGGCGGTACTCTGGGCGTAAATCTGCTTCTAGATTTTTCAATAAAAGCTTGCGCTGAAACGCTGTTAAATATAGACCTTGCTTGTCCACAGCAATTCCTCCTGGTATAACTTGCAATGCCTAGATAGAAATTAATCTGGATAATCCTTGAGAACCTCTGTTACTTCTCTGAATCAAAACTCCGGGAATTCCACAACTCGTTACAAAGTTTTACAATAATCTGTGAAACAGTCACAAGTGTGGTTTTTCAGGCTTTGGTGGTGTGACAGGGTAAAAACACCACTATATAGAACAAAAAACATCGCTTTAGTTTCAAATTGCCTAATTCAGAGTAGTGACGCGTTACTGCACTGTAATTTTTCAGAGAAAAGTACTTTGATTTTTGAATATTAAATATTTTAATACTTAAAACATAAGTCATTGATTTATGCATAAACAATGACTTTTTAAGTCTTGAAATTATTGATTGAATCTCCGAAAATTTAAATGTGATTAAGCAATACACAGCTAATCCAATTAAAAACAACTTCATCTAAGAGGAAAAATTCAATGGCTACTATCAACATTTCTGATTTGCGTCCTACTGGCTCCGATCTATTTTCTGATTCTGAAGGCTATATGGATGATTTAGTTGATAGCGAGATTGGCGCTATTAAGGGTGGTTTAGTGGGTTTGATTGTTGTGGGAACCATCGTTCTTGCAACTTTATATTTTGGTGCAGGAGAAGCTTACTAACCTGTAACAAAGCAGGTTACAGCAATTCCATTTAAAGCAATTTCATTTAAGAGGAAAAACAATGGCTACGATCAATATTTCCGATTTGCATCCTGTTGGTTCCGATCTATTTTATGATTCTGAAGGCTACATGAGAGATTTGACTGATAGCGAATTTGACCACCTTTCTGGTGGCTTTTCGCCTTTGATCTATGCAGGTGTTTTAGCTCTCGAATCATCAGGTGCGTGTGCTGCGGCCGCAGGACTTGTCGTAGGTGGTGTTATTGGCTATACCAATGCCTAAAAACTAGTAAGACAGCTGTAGTTATTAAACTAACTAATGCTTGTAGTGCTTTAAAGCAACCATTTGTATCTGCTAAATAAGCAAATTGCAAGCAGTTTGTTGGCTTTTGAATGCTATCTACAACTGTAGTAATAGAGCTAATCAACAATTGAATCAATGAATCCATGTAAATATTCAAAGGAGTGTACCATGTCAACTATTCGTATTAGCAATCTCAGTGTGCCAGGGTTTGATCTGCTTTCAGATGAAGAAAGTTATCTCAATGAGATAAATAACGATGAGTTTGATTTAACTCATGGGGGAGCAACCCCTGCAATTGCTGCTAGTATCCTTGCCGTATCTGGGGCAGTGGGTGTATCTATTGCAGTTTCTAAAGAGGTTAAGAAATTTCACGATCGCAGAGAGGGTTTTACATCCTTTTTGTAAACTGAAAAAATCAGGTTAAAGTCTTTTGGAAAAGGTTTAAATATCTAAATTACTTAGGTTTTTAAAACCTTTTCCAGCAAAGCTTTGATGATTTTTTTGATTAACTATTATTTACCTAATACCAATTCTGTATGAAGATACACATAAAAACACCCCCCTGTAGTCCCCCCGATGCCTTGGGGGGACGGCGTAGCCGGGGGGTAATATATATGCAGCTTCACAAAGAAACGGTATAAGCAAGCAGAAACTAAAAAAGCCTCCGAAAAAAGCGAACCTAAGCAATGAGCATTATCAAGCAAAGTTTAAGGAAAATTTGACTATGACATTTTTATTAAGCTCTCAAAATGTTTTCGATTACTTATTTAGACAGGAGGTATGTTCTCATAAAGAGCCAGACTTGAGCCAGATCGAGCAAAAGGTTGCTAAAAACTTTAACTTATTGGTGAGTTTATCGGATGGTCATAAATTCCTCGTTAAACAAGAGCGTCACGCTCAAGAAGGACAAACGGCTGGCGAGTTTTTGAACGAATGGCGAATTCAAGAGTTTTTACAACGTTTCTCACAGCTTAACTACATTCGTCCAATGCTTTCGGAAGCACTCCATTTTGATACACAGCATTCAATCATTGTTTTCAACTACCTCAATGACTATTGTGATTTAGCTGAATTCCACATAAAGGAGAATATTTTTCCATCTGCGATCGCAACTTCAATCGGAGCTACTCTAGCTACAATCCATCGCGCTACTTTCAACCGTCAGGAATATCAGGAATTCTTCTCTCACAATTCTGAGGGTGTAGGCATTGAGCAAACTCCTAAATTTCTTCGTGGGCTAGAACGGATTAGCCCGGAAGTTTTCGGTCAGGTTCCAGCAGACGGTCTGAAATTTTTTGCTCTTTATCAACGCTACGATAGCCTGGGAAAAGCGATCGCAGAACTCGCCACTACTTTCGAGGCTTGTTGTCTAACGCACAATGACCTAAAGCTGAACAACATTCTCTTGCACAACGATTGGGAGCAAACTATTTCTCAAGCAGAGCAATCGAATCATAGTATTATTCGATTGATAGATTGGGAACGCGGCGCTTGGGGAGATCCTGCATTCGATTTAGGAATGCTCATTGCCAGTTATTTACAATTTTGGCTTGGTAGTTTGGTTGTTAGCAAAGCGATCGATATCGAAGAATCCTTGCGCCTAGCGATGACACCGCTTGAGATGATTCAGCCTTCTATTGCAGCCCTTACTCAAGCTTATCTTAGTAATTTTCCAGAAATTTTAGAGCATCGCCCTGATTTTTTGAGACGACTTGTGCAGTTTTCTGGTCTTGCATTGATTCAACAAATTCAGGCAATGCTTCAGTACCAAAAATCCTTTGGTAATACGGGTATTTGTATGCTTCAGGTTGCCAAAACTTTGTTGATCCGCCCAGAACAATCAATCTCGACTGTTTTTGGAGTGGCAGAATCTGAACTCATACATACTAATTCGTAATTCGTAATTGCGCGAAGCGGTACTACCTTTTTATTGTTTAACTAAAACATTATGCAACTACTAGATTCTCCTCAAAGTTCACTATCAACTTGTGTGCTAGATTCTCTGCAAGACATAGCCAACAATGTTCAAATCAAGCCTGACTTTTGTATTAGCCATCCAGCTTACAAAGCCTTTGAAATTCCTGCTGAGGTAGTAATTCGTTTTCAACGAATACCTTTGGAGCTTCAGAATAAGTATCTGAGCCTACAACTACAAAGTTTTCTCTACGGTATCTATTACAACGGTTCTATGAAAGATGCCCTAGCAGAAGATGCAAGTTCACCCGATCTAGCGCTTCATCAGAATCTAGAAAACAATACTTTTTTGGGAGTAGACGTAGAGTTTTACGATCGCCTACATAAAAGCAATACTGGCGAAGGCTATTTCGACCCAGGTTGGTCTGTACTGCACCAAGAAAGTGATGGGAGTCTCGCTGTTACCAAAGGCGGATTGACTTTGCATATTGAGCGCGATCGCCATTTAAAACTTACTGAGCAATCCGCATTTGTAGGCAACATAGTCGCTATCCGTATGCCTCGTAATTTAGTTCAAAACGGATTTTACATGGCTGTTAGCGATGCAGGGCCAGATACTCATCCTCAGATAGTTAGAGTTTACTTTAACTTGACACCCGAAGGTGCGATCGCTGTTATGGAAAGCCTGACACGGCAACTGAATCAAATCAAAATTCCCTTCACCTTTAAAGTTCTATACAACCCTTCTGATTACGGACGCTATGACAGTGGGGTTCTCTACTTTGAGAAAAGTAATTATGAAGCGATCCGGCAAGTGCTAAAAAATGTTTATGCAGAAAAGCGATGCCTACGGCGGGCTTCGCCTACGCATTTCCGCACCGAAGTACCCTTGTTCACAAAGTTACTTGCCCCTGGACTTGCACTAGCAGAAGAACCAGATTGCAAATTTGCTGCTGTAGAGAGTTTTGGGATGAACCGTTGCCAAATTGTTGCCAATGGCTTGCTAGAAGCACGGGCTACAGGTGATGAATCGCCCCAAAGTCGGATGGCAGCTATCCATCAGCACTTCTCTCTTCTAGGGATTGATTGGCAGCATTCTTACCTAAATGCCAACTCTCTTGACATCTATACCCCTTTAGACCAATGAAACTAACCGATCTTGCATTGCCTAAAGTAGCCTCAGTCAGTGAAGTTAGTCATGTAATAAATAATTTCCCAGAGTCCGATTTACCGTTTTACCGCAAACTAGGGCGGACTGATTTAACAGTCAGTTGTCTCGGTCTAGGTGGTGGCGGTAGCATCTCTAGCGAAGATACCCTTTACGCTTTTGACAGAGGAATTAACTACTTTTTCTACTCTAGCGATTTGCACCACTATCTTTACAGTCCGATGTCTGGAGCATTGCGCCAGCTTTGTGGACGTGGCTCCTCAGTGCGAGAGAAAGTGGTGCTGGCAACTGTGACTTATATCAAAAGTCCAGAAATGGCGCTAGCCGCTCTATTAGATCAATTTGTAGAGCTAAATATTGATTATATTGATGTGTTGTTCTGGGGCTGGATTGGTTCTAACGATCGGTCAGTTTTACAGAATTGCTTGCAGCTTTCTCCTGATTTAAGAGGCAGCAATAGCGTCTATCAGCGCACCATTGAAAGAATGTTTGGCGCTTCCGAAAGACTCAAGAAAATGGGAGCCGTCCGCTATATTGGTGCTTCGTTTCATAATATTGATTTGGCGCAACAATGCTTGCATAACGACCTATTAGATGTGGTGATGGTCAGACACAATGTTGCACATCGCTCTGCTCAGAGTCAAATATTTAATCAATTGAAAGCGCAAGATCCATCTCGACCAGGTATCGTCACCTTCAAATCTACAGGTTCTCACTCAGGCGCACTTTGGGATGCTCCGGTTAGTTTACCTGAAAAATGCTGGCGGCCTACTGTTCCTGATTTATACCGATATTCGTTAACGCAGAACTGTGTTGATGTTTGTTTAACAGGTTTGACTAAACGCGAAGAAATTGATGCAGCGATCGCTGGCGTTCAGCAAGGTAAGCTAACAACTGCTGAAGTTGAATACATGAATCTTTACGGCGAATTACATCGCAATCAACTAACAACTTCCGAAATTCCCTCTGAAAAACTGATTTATCGCAGCTAAACAGCAATAATTTTATCCAAATCAACTTTTACAAGAGAACAAAACAATGACAAAAACTTTAGAAAACATAGAATTAGTGTCCGTGCCAGAAATTGCTCTAGCAACAGATGAAGATATAATTGCTTACCTGCGCTATTCTCACAAAATAGCTGAATATGCAGTTTTAGCTGAACGGAATGCATTTATTTTAAATATCTGTCAACAGTTTGGCTTAACTGTTACTGATGAAGAATTGCAAACAGCCGGAGATGCATTTCGGCTCGAACATAAATTACTAGGAGTTTCTGAAACCTTGGCTTGGCTGCAACAACAACGAATTACTGTAGATGATTGGTCTAAAGGTACTAGATTAGAATTACTTACGAAAAAGTTAAAAGAATATCTGTTTGGAGATGCTGTTGATAGTCATTATCTGAGTAATCGTAACGATTATCAACGTGTAGCCTTATCTCAGATTTTAGTCAGCGATTTAACAGAGGCTAAGAAAGTCATTTATGCAATTAAAGAATCAAATGAGTCCTTTTGTGCTTTAGCACTAGAGTATTCCAAAGGTAAACAGTCTAAACAAAATGGTGGCTTTGTTGGTATTCGCTTTCTTTCAGAATTAATACCAGAGATTGTACAAGCTATTTCTCAAGCAAAAGAAGGCGAGGTGATTGGGCCAATAAATACAAAACTGGGTTATCACATTCTCAGAATTGAGAAGTGGTTCCCTGTTGAATTCAGTGAAAGTCGAGAGCAAGTATTAGAATATCTTTATCAAAATTGGCTACAAGCAAATACTATCTCTGCTTCCAAATAACTTTCCCAACTGGAAGAGTGTCTATCATTACTATCGACAGTGGCGCAAGAACAGGACTTGGCAAAAAATTCACGCGTGGATGAATAGTCAATAAGGCGCGGATTATGATTTACCAATTCTTTCAGGCGAGCGACGTATTGCTCAGTTTTAGGTCGTTCCATCAAGCGATCGCTCCATTTGTGAGCTTGTCCTGTTTGTGCGATCGTAATCCAGTAGCGTGCAGTCTCTTGAGAACATCCCAAAGCTTCACAGATTTGAGCCTAAGATTCATCTGCATCGAAAAGCAGCATAATTTCAATGCGACGGCGGTATTCTGCACGTAAGTCGGTTTCTAAGCTTTTCAGTAGGTATCTGCGCTGAAAGGGTGTTAAACAAAGACCTGAATTTTCCATAACGATTCCCCCTGGTAGAACTTGCACTCTTTGGAAGTTCGTTTAGCTTCTTTGCGAACCTCTGCTTACTTATCGGAATCAAAAGTCTATGAATTCTGCAACTTGTTATAAAACTTCATAATCATTATGTCAATGGTCATAAGTTAGGCTTTTCAGGCGTTAATCCTGTGACTGGTCAAAAGCAGCGATAAAAAAGTGACGATGAAATCAAAGATATAGCTTCAGTATCAAGGTGGGTGACTTGGAGTATCTTAGAGCGTCAAAACACTTTAAATTACAAGAAAAAAATACCTTTAACTTGAAATTTTAAAAATTTAAATAATGAAAACATAAGTACTTGAGTTATGTGTAAAAAATCACTTTAAACCTATTGCTTTTATCAAGTTAATATCAGAATATTTCAATGGAGTTAGACAAGACATCGCTAATTCCACATCAATCTCGAATGAAGGAAAACACAATGTTAAGCACCAAAGAAAACTTAAAACAAATTGAGATGGACACTATTCAACAGGAACCATTGTTGACCGAGTTGACTCCCGAAGCAGCAGCTACCGTCGAGGGAGGCCTTCAGTACACTACGGAAGGAGTCACCACCAGGTTGAATATTCGTGAGCGTCCCACCACCAAGTCCGACAAGATCGGCTCTTTCCAGCCTGGCGCGGTCTTTAACGCGTCAGCTAAGGTCACGAACGGGTTCCGCAAACTCTTAGGACGAGCAGGATGGGTGTCAGCTGAATTCACCCGGCGCGTCTTGAAAACTTCAGCTGGGTTTATAAAATTAACTTAGAGTCAAGTAGACAAAATCAAAGCTGGACGATATTTGAAGATAGTGGTTATAAAGGGCGGTCTAAGAGGTTGTTTGAAAAGTGTCAGATTGAGCCTAAAATGCAACTCAGAGAAGCGATCGCAAGTCCCAGAACTTTCATTATCTCGTTCAACTTCTCAATAGCCAGAGTAGTCAAACATACATTAGATGACTTTTCAAACATCCTCTAAAGTACTGGGGCCAGGGAGATATCCTACCCCCGAAGCGTTTGGTCTTTGAAACGACTCATTGACTGGTATTCAAAGACTATAACTCTAATCTTCCGGTAACAGTTCTTGTTCTTTGGTCTGGGCACAAATAACAAGGAATTTTAACAATTTTTGTAGAACAATTCAGACCTTAATAGGAGAAAAACAATGTTCAATACCGACAAAGCAATTTGTAGTTCCGATCAACAACTATTTACAGAATTAACTCCTGAAGAAGGAGCCGTCATCGAAGGTGGTGCGGACTTAGAACTTTACAATGGCGACAAATTTAGGGGGCGGATAGTAGCTACAAACAAAAACGTCCGGAATGTAGGTGATACCGCAAATGACCTAACTACCTCAGCTATAGTTAAGCGTGGTACATGGCTGTTATGGACAGGCGCAAATTTCACGGGGACGTCTAGGCGAGTAGGAGTAGGAAAGTATCCGAATCTTTACTTTGACATAGGCTTGCCTAACGATTCGATCTCATCGGTTCAGCGTGTAAAATAATCCCGTAGAGAACCGAAATTGTGCAGCACGGTGGGGCTGAAACTTTAATTGGTCTACCCCGATTTTTCTTAGTTTTCCAATTTAATTAGGTTGACCTACTTATTCATTTTTGCGTTTAGTCAATACCTCTAACATTTTGAAAACTAGCTCTGGTCGGGGTGAAAGCCCCGACTCACTTTCTCCTATGTGTAAGTTCTAAGTTATGAAATACCAAACTGTACTACAACACAGTGAAGAAGACTGTGGTGCTGCAAGTCTAGCCACGATCGCCAAACACTACGGACGCACCTTTGCCATTAGTCGAATGCGGGAAGTAGTTGGTACTGGATCGCGGGGAACTAGCTTGTTGGGTTTGAGCCGGGGTGCAGAAACTTTAGGATTCAATGCTCGCCAAGTTAAAGCCTCACAACAACTGGTCGATCAATTGAATAAAGCCCCTCTGCCAGCAATCATTCACTGGAAAGGCTACCACTGGGTAGTTTTGTACGGGCAAAAGGGAAAAAAATATGTAATTGCTGACCCAGGTGTAGGCATCCGCTATCTCACCCGCGAGGAGTTGCTCAAAGGGTGGGGCAATGGCATCATGCTGCTGCTAACGCCAGACGACAGCCGCTTTTATCAGCAATCAGATGATAAAATTGGCGGCTTTGGGCGTTATCTGATGCGGGTTTTGCCCTATCGCGCTATTCTCATTCAAGCGATCGCAATTAATATTGTCATCGGACTACTTTCGCTTGTCTCTCCCTTAATGATGCAATTGCTCACCGATGACGTGCTAGTGCGGGGAGATACCCAGTTGCTAACCGTCGTGGCAATTGGTGCGATCGCTATGAGTCTATTTAGCAGTGCGATCGGTTTGGTACAATCTCACTTAATCGGTCACTTTGGTCAACGCCTGCAATTAGGACTGATTCTAGAATACGGGCGACAACTGTTGCGTTTGCCCCTCTCGTATTTTGAAGGACGACGCAGTGGGGAAGTAGTCAGCCGGATTGCCGATGTGGATCATATCAATGAGCTAGTTTCCCAAATTGTCCTCGGTTTACCCAGCCAATTTTTTATCGCCTTGGTTTCCTTGGGCTTCATGCTCTTTTACAGTTGGGGGCTGACTTTGGCTTCCTTGGCAGCCTTTCTGATTGTCACCCTCGTCAACCTGCTTTTTCTCCCAGCTTTGCGCCAAAAAACCCGGAATGCGATCGTCTTGGGTACAGAAAACCAAGGCTTTCTCGTTGAAACTTTTCGCGGTGTCCAGGTGCTAAAAACTACTCAAGCCACTCCTCAAGCTTGGCAAGAGTATCAGGCAAATTATGGTCGGCTGGCTAACTTGGGCTGGAGTACGATGAAGCTGGGGCTTTACAGTGGCACAATCACTAATATTATTTCTACTTTTACTAGTATTGCCTTACTGTGGTTAGGCTCATACCTGGTGATTAATCGCACTTTGAGCATCGGTCAGTTGCTGGCGTTTAGTGGTATGAGTGGCAACTTTCTCGGCTTTTTAGGTTCAGTCATCGGTTTAGTTGATGAGTTTATCACTGCCCAGATTGTTATCCAACGCCTGACGGAGGTGATTGATGCTACGCCAGAAGACGACAAAGACGAGAAAAAGCCTTGGGCAGAACTTAAGGGCAATATAGATATTACTTGCACCAACCTTAATTTCCACCACGCAGGTAGAGTTGACTTGCTGCAAGATTTTTCGCTGATTATCCCTGGCGGTCAAGTTATTGGGCTGATTGGTAAATCCGGGTGTGGAAAAAGTACCCTCGCCAAACTACTTGCTGGTTTATATTTCCTCCAATCTGGCAATATCCGCTATGGCATCTATAATCAGCAAGACCTCTCAATGGAATGTCTGCGGCAACAGGTGGTGCTAGTACCTCAAGAACCTCACTTCTGGAGTCGCTCAATTCTCGAAAACTTCCGCTTCAGCTATCCTCAAATCGCCTTTGAACAAATTGTCCAAGCTTGCGAGATTGCTGGTGCAGATGAGTTTATTAGTAAACTGCCTGATAAGTATCAAACTGTTTTAGGCGAATTTGGCGCGAATCTTTCTGGTGGACAACGACAGAGATTAGCGATCGCTAGAGCTATAGTTACTGACCCACCCATATTAATTTTAGATGAATCCACTGGCGCTCTCGACCCAGTGAGTGAAGCCAAACTGTTAGATAAACTGCTATCCCATCGGCTGGGCAAAACCACAATTATGATTAGCCATCGCCCCAAAGTGATTGGGCGCGCTGATTGGATTGTACAGATGGAAGAAGGGCGTTTGAAAATCCAAGGCACTCCAGAGGCTCTGCGCCATCAACCTGGTGAACACTTAGACTTCTTAGACGGTGTTGATCTATTTACAAATGGTTTAGTAGCTAAATCTTCCAATCACTCTAACGGCAAATTCAGCGCAATCAGCAAATAAAATCATCTATGACTTACACATTGACAAAAAATATCATCCATGCATCTAAATAACAACTCATTGTTCAACATTCAACAGAGGTTAAAGAATGAATAGAAAATTTTCAAAGCTGTATTTTACGATCGCTGTCTCGGCTGCAATCATCGGTAGTGCTTCTGTCGCGTTGTCTGCCGTTGTATCGTTCAGCGATGCTACTGCCACATCTACTAGTGGTTCGTTTGTTGCGGACAACGCTATTGACAAAAATAAGAATACCCACTGGGAGGCTGACGCCGATGGTGCTTCCATAACTGCGAGATTCAATAGCTGCCAGCGCGTAGACGATCTGGTGCTTAACTGGTACGGCACGAACAAGTATACCTACAGCGTAAAGCTTTCCAAGGACAATGGTGCAACTTGGACTACTGTGGTCAGTAAAACCTCTGGCAAGGGCAATGAAAACAAGCAAAACGTCGACGACCAAGCCGCCAACGCGATCGAGATCGTGGGTGATAACGATTCTAGATTGCGTATCGACGAATTGAAGATTAATTCCCTGGGTTCGACCAATGGCTGTACGAGCAGTGGTACTTCCAATCCCTCAACTGGTGAGAGCAGTGGTACTTCAAATTCCTCAACTAGTGAAAGCAGTGGTACTTCAAATTCCTCAACTGGTGAGAGCAGTGGTAACGCTCAATACCCGGCCGATGTGCTTGATCTAAGCAAGTGGAAGATCACCCTGCCAATCAGCTTGAATTCCCCGCCCAACTCCAACAAGGCAACGGAAATTAAGCAGCCGCAACTCAAGACATACAGTAATTCAGAATATTTTCGTCTGAATGCTGCGAAGAATGGTGTGCTTTTGAAAGCGATCGCTGGCGGCGCACGTACAAGCACAAATACTGCTTACGCCCGTTCTGAACTGCGTGAAATGCAGGGTGATGGAACGGAATCCGCTGCCTGGAACTGTAAGAATATCGATCGTGGCATGTACCTGGAACAGACTCTGTTACACACCACCACGAAAAAGCCGGAAGCCACCATCGCCCAGATCCATGACTCAGAAAACGACCTGATGATGGTGAAGTACTTCGGCCCTTCCTTTGCCAACGGCTCGACGGACATCGGCAAGCTTGAAGCCCGCTTTAACAACGACACTACTACCAAGCTTCTCGACAGTACCTATAAAATCGGCGATCCGATGACCATCGACATTGCTGTTACATCCGGTGGCAATGTTAACGTCACCTATAAAAACCTACGTTCAGGTGTAACCAGTAGTACTGGTACAGTAAAGCTGACGGGTATTATCGGTTCCTGTTACTTCAAGGCAGGCATATATATTCAAGCTTGTTCAAAAACTGATATTTATGGCAACACCAACACTGTGTGTGCGAACAAAAACTTATCTGCTAATAAATACGAGACTGACCCTTACGCTTACGCCGAAATAGAAGTACGCAAAATTACCCTACGCTAATCCGCAGAAGCTTTCAGCTTTTGTGATGTCTGGCTTTCTTAATTTTAAATTTTGAATTTTGAATTTTGAATTTTGAATTTTGAATTTAATTACATTGTCTGTCTAATTTGTCAATACGTAAGTTCAATCATCATGGTTAGCTATTCCAACTCAGACTACTTGCCCCCAATTCAAGACAACGAGTTTCTCCCGCCACTTGGTCGTTGGACTACTTGGGGCGGACTAGTTCTTGTCTGTGCTGTGGGATTAGGCGTTCCACTCGCCTCTATTACCAAATATAAAGTGACTGTTAAAGGACAGGCTGTTGTTCGTCCTGCTGGTGAGTTACGGCTCGTTCAAGCTGCTACGGAAGGTCAGGTAATGCGTGTCTTTGTTGCAGAGAATCAAGTTGTCAAAAAAGGCGATGTGATTGCTACTATTGACAACTCGAAGCTAGAAACTAAAAAGAGCCAACTGCAAAGTAGCATTGGGCAAAGTCGTTTACAACTTTTTCAAATTAATGCCCAGATTAATGCGATTAATAACCAAGTTTTAGCTGAAACTGAGCGTGTCAACCGTGTTATCGCTGGCGCTGAAGCTGAATTAAGCGGTCGTAGCCGGGACTATCAAGATAAACTTATTACTACTGCTACTGATGTGGAAGAAGCATCTGCAAATGTCAAAGCCGCAGATGCTAGTCTCAAAGCTGCCCAGTCAAAGCGAAATCGCTATGAGACTGTAGCCAAAGCCGGAGCCTTGTCTCAAGATCAATATGAGGAAGCACAACTAGCTGTTCGCCAGCAAGAACAAGCTCTCCAAGCAGCTAAAGCTAAATTGCAAAATGTCCAAACTGCTCTTAATCCTAGTAATGCACAAGTAGCGATCGCTTCTCAACGCATTGCTCAAGAAAAAGCTACCGGTCAAGCTAACATTGCTACTTTAAATAAAGAACGCCTTGCTTTAATCCAGCAACGAATTGAAATTCAAAAACAGCTAGAACGCGACACCCGCGAACTCCAACAAGTAAATATCGACCTCAACCAGGCTGTGATTACTGCCACAGCAGACGGGATTATTTCTAAATTAAATCTGCGAAACTCCGGTCAAACAGTGCCTGCTGGAGAGGAAATTGCCCAAATTGTCCCCAGTGATGCTCCCTTGGAAGTTAAGGCTGCGATCGCACTTCAAGATAAAAATAAGTTAAAACAAGGTCAAACGGTACAAATGCGGGTTTCTGCCTGTCCTTATCCAGATTATGGTACTCTCAAAGGCAAGGTTAAGACGATTTCCCCGGATGCGATTGCACCTGTTGGGAATGCTGCTAATGCCAGTGCCGCAACATCTGCCAGCCAAAAGATGGCAGCCGTTGGTACATTCTATGGGGTAACAATTGAGCCAGAAAGCCTTTCTCTAGGTAGGGAAAAACATCAATGTGCTATCCAATTAGGAATGGAGGGTACAGTCGATATTATTTCTAGAGAAGAGACTGTGATGCAATTCTTTTTGAGGAAGGCAAGGTTGATTGCAGACATTTAGTGCGTTGGCGTAGCCCGCACTTCGGCAAGCTCAGTGACCACCGCAGGCATTGCATTGTAACTATTCGTAATTATTTCTCGCAATCCTACTGTGGGTTTTCTATCTATCCTTATAAGAGGGTGTAGTGTACTTGCTAGTTATTCAAGGGTTGCAATGTTTAAAATGACGCGATGTAGGCAGCATTGGTGCTGGAAATTCGCACTGGGAAGTTGGTTGGTGATGGGTAGTGCGATCGGCGAAGGTGTATTGCAGACATTCGCTTTCCCTTTTAATTGCGCTTTTGCCCAAATTACCCCCGATAGCACTCTACCCAATAATTCGAGAGTTACAACACAAAATAACATCAGTACCATTGAAGGGGGAACCCAAGCTGGAAGCAACTTATTCCACAGTTTTGGGGAATTTTCTGTCCTCACTGGCGGCACTGCAATATTTAATAATGCTGCGGATATTCAAAATATTATCAGTCGGGTAACGGGTGGATCGGCTTCTAATATTGATGGGTTGATTCGGGCTAATGGTACAGCTAACCTGTTTCTAATTAATCCCAATGGAATTGTATTTGGTCAGAATGCTCAATTAAATATTGGTGGTTCTTTTGTAGCGAGTACAGCGAATGCACTGCAATTTGGAAATGTCGGATTTTTTAGCGCAACTGAGAAAAATATCCCTTCACCATTGTTGACTATTAATCCTTCAGCATTGCTATTTAATCAGATTAATCAAAACGCAACAATTCAAAATAATTCAGTTGTACCCGCAGGAAAAGATCCAGCAGGCTTTGATGCATTTGGTTTACGAGTGCCAGATGGAAAAAGTTTACTGCTGATGGGTGGTAATGTCAGCATGGATAGGGGACGATTAAATGCTTTTGGTGGACGAGTTGAGTTAGGAGGATTGGGCGAACCTGGTAGTTTAACGCTGGGTGTAGACGGCAATAATCTCAGCTTGATATTTCCTGCGGATGTTGCGCGAGCTTCGGTATCCCTTACTAACCAAGCTGCGATATATGTAGAAGGTGCTGGTGGCGGTAATATTGCAGTGAATTCCAAGAATCTAGAGATTTTAGGAGGAAGTATTTTAAGCGGTGGTATTGGGCAAGGTTTAGGGACATCTGAAACAGTTGCAGGAGATATCACGCTTAATGCTACTGGAGAAATCAAAGTTGCTGGCGGGAGTAGTGTTCAGAATCTTGTGCGTTTGGGGACAGTTGGTAATGGGGGTAACATTACTATTGATTCTAGTTCTTTCTCATTACGCGATGGCGCTCAACTTGAAGTCTCAACCTTTGGACAAGGGAATGCAGGGAATGTGACAGTGGGGGCACTCAATGCTGTTGACCTTGCAGATGCTGGCATCCTCAGCACAGTGGAAGCAGGGGGCGTAGGTAAGGGAGGTAATATCGACATCAATGCTGCAACACTATCACTAATTGATGGCAGTCAACTAGTAACCATTACTCGTGCTGCATTTAATACCCAACCAGCAGGACGAGGGGATGCGGGGAATGTCAATGTTAATGTTACAGGTACTGTTGATATTGCTGGGGAGAAAAATGGTTTTTTTAGTGCGATTGGTAGCAGTGTGGAAACGGGGACAGTTGGCAATGGAGGTAACATTACTATCGATTCTGGTTCCTTCTTGTTAAGCGATCGCGCTGTACTTACTGCCTCAACTTCGGGACTTGGGAATGCGGGGAATGTGACAGTGCGGACACTTGATGCTTTTACAGCCGCTAGTAATACTTACATCTTCAGCACAGTGTCAGCAGGAGGTGTAGGTAAGGGAGGTAATATCGACATTAATGCTGCAAAAGTGTCACTAATTGATGGCGCTCAACTTATTGCCTCAAGCTTTGGACAAGGAAATGCAGGGAATGTGACAGTGCGGGCACTTGATGCTGTTGACCTTGCAGATGCTGGCATCTTCAGTACAGTAGAAGCAGGGGGTGTAGGTAAGGGTGGCAATATCGACATTAATGCTGCAAAACTATCACTAATTGATGGCGCTCAACTGGCAACCGTTACTCGTAGAGCATTTAATATCCAGCCAGCAGGACGGGGGGATGCGGGGAATGTCAATGTTAATGTTACAGGTACTGTTGATATTGCTGGGGAGAAAAATGGTTTTAAAAGTGCAATTTTCAGCAGTATGGAAACTGGGACAGTTGGCAATGGAGGTAACATTACTATCGATTCTGGTGACTTCTCATTACGAGACGGCGCTCAACTAACTGCCTCAACTTCGGGACTTGGGAATGGGGGAAATGTGACAGTACGGGCACTTGATGCTGTTTCAGTGGCTAGTAATGCTTCTATCCTTAGTACAGTAGAAGCAGGGGGTGTAGGTCAGGGAGGTAATATCGACATTAATGCTGCAAGACTATCACTAATTGATGGCGCTCAACTGGCAACCGCTACTCGTAAAGCATCTAATACCCAGCCAGCAGGACGGGGGAATGCGGGGAATGTCAATGTTAATGTTACAGGTACTGTTGATATTGCTGGGGAGAAAAATGGTTTTTTTAGTGCGATTGGTAGCAGTGTGGAAACGGG
This sequence comes from Nostoc sp. DedQUE04, assembly GCF_034530995.1. Lineage (NCBI taxonomy): Bacteria > Bacillati > Cyanobacteriota > Cyanophyceae > Nostocales > Nostocaceae > Nostoc > Nostoc sp. DedQUE04. The sequence continues at coordinate 71,159 of NZ_JAVRCA010000006.1, forward strand.
GACAGTTGGCAATGGAGGTAACATTACTATCGATTCTGGTGACTTCTCATTACGAGACGGCGCTCAACTAACTGCCTCAACTTCGGGACTTGGGAATGGGGGAAATGTGACAGTACGGGCACTTGATGCTGTTTCAGTGGCTAGTAATGCTTCTATCCTTAGTACGGTGTCAGCAGGGGGTGTAGGTCAGGGAGGCAATATCGACATTAATGCTGCAACACTATCACTAATTGATGGCGCTCAACTGGCAACCGTTACTCGTAGAGCATTTAAT
>NZ_JAVRCA010000006.1:71532-77329 GCF_034530995.1 Nostoc sp. DedQUE04
CATTACGAGACGGCGCTCAACTAACTGCCTCAACTTCGGGACTTGGGAATGGGGGGAATGTGACAGTGCGGGCACTCAATGCTGCTTCCCTCGCAGATGCTTCTATCCTCAGTACGGTGTCAGCAGGGGGTGTAGGTCAGGGAGGTAATATCGACATCAATGCTGCTTCTTTCTCATTACGAGACGGCGCTCAACTAACTGCTTCAACTTCGGGGCTTGGGAATGGAGGGAATGTGACAGTGCGGACACTTAATGCTGTTTCAGTGGCTAGTAATGCTTCTATCCTTAGTACAGTAGAAGCAGGGGGTGTAGGTCAGGGAGGTAATATCGACATTAATGCTGCAAGACTATCACTAATTGATGGCGCTCAACTGGCAACCGCTACTCGTAAAGCATCTAATACCCAGCCAGCAGGACGGGGGAATGCGGGGAATGTCAATGTTAATGTTACAGGTACTGTTGATATTGCTGGGGAGAAAAATGGTTTCAAAAGTGCAATTTTCAGCAGTGTGGAAACAGGGACAGTTGGCAATGGGGGTAACATTACTATCGATTCCGGTGACTTCTCATTACGCGATGGTGCTGCGCTTACTGCCTCAACTTCGGGACTTGGGAATGCAGGCACAATTAAAGTTAATGCTGCTGATTTTTTCACCATTTCTGGCAAGAGTTCAAGCTTTAATAGTGGCTTGTTCGTTAACTCCCAAAGTCCAACGGGTACTGCTGGAGATATTATCGTCACCTCACCCAAAGTTACCTTAGATAACAGTGCTACACTTAACGCCCAATCTGCATCGGGTAACGGTGGCAACATCAACTTACAAACTGATTTACTGCTTCTGCGCCGTGGCGCTCAAATTTCCACTACCGCAGGCACAGCACAAGCTGGTGGTAATGGTGGCAACATTACCATCAATGCCCCGTCGGGCTTCATTGTTGCTGTCCCAAGCGAAAATAGCGACATCACTGCTAATGCTTACACAGGTACAGGTGGTAGAGTAGATATTCAAGCCTTTGGTATCTATGGGATTCAACCCCGCTCTAACCCAACTTCTCTTTCGGATATCACCGCTAGTTCTGAGTTTGGTGTAAACGGCATTGTCGAACTCAATACACCCGGTATCGATCCCAACAGTAGCTTAGTTAATTTACCGACCGTACCAGTTGATACTCAAGTAGCACAGACCTGTAGTGCAGGTAGCGGTGTAGCTAAGAGCAGTTTTACAATCACTGGACGCGGCGGTTTACCACCTAATCCAGGTGAAACCCTCAGCGCTGACGCAGTGCAGGTAGATTTGGTGACTCTCAACTCAGAAGTAGGTAAACCCTCTACTCCAGCAGTCTCCACAAATCTCACTAACCCAACACCACATCGCATAGTAGAAGCTACTGGTTGGGCGATCGCTGCTAATGGCGATATAATTCTCACTAATTCTGCACCCATCACGCCTCATTCTTCCTGGCAGAAGACAGCCGATTGCCGTGCGTTAAATCAACACCAGGGAGGTTGAGCAACTTCCACTGTCTATTTTTAGTAAAGACACGGTGCGAGGAGGGCAAAAACATGGCAAGGAAAAAATCTAGATTACGGATAATCAAACGCTTTTTAAGTGTACTGCTGCTTTTAGCTATGTTCTTAGGCGCTCTTTTATTGCCCCCCACTTTCGCACATGTAACTGCGGAAAACTCCAATGTTCAAAGCTTGGCTGATGCCCAAAACTTGGTGAAACAGGGGAGAAAATTCTATGAAGCCGAGCAATTTAATGATGCAACTGCAACATGGCTACAGGCTATCTCTGCGTTAAAAGGCCGTGGGGATGAACTTACACAAGCGATGATACTGGGCAATTTATCATTAGCTTATCAGCAATTGGGACAGTGGTCACAAGCAGAAAGTGCGATCGCTCAAAGTCTTAACTTATTACAAACTGCTAAAGACACCAAAGACTCCTCGCAAATTCTAGCTCAAGTCTTAGATATCAAAGGTCGTCTGCAATTGGCTCAAAGCAAAGCTGAAAATGCCCTGGATACTTGGCGACTCTCAGCTGAGATTTATACAAAAATAGGCGATGAAAGGGCGGTTATTCAAAATCAGATTAACCAAGCGCAAGCTTTGCAAGCTTTAGGGTTTTATCGGCAAGCTGAGAAGACGTTAAGGCAAAGTACCCAGATTCTTCAAAGTCAACCCAACTCACCTGTTAAAGTCGCAGCTTTGCATAGTCTCGGCAATGTCGTCCAAGTCACTGGTGATTTAGAAACATCTCGGCAGATATTGCAGCAAAGTTTAGAATTAGCTTCATCCTTGCCAGATCGAAAAGCGATCGCTGATATTCTCCTCAGTCTGGGTAATACAGCCCGCGTACAGCAAGACACGCAAAAAGCTATAGAATTCTATCAACAAACTATCAAAACTGCAACCTCACCCACTACACGCATCCAAGCTCAAGCCAATCAACTAAGACTACTACTGAAAACTGAGCAATTGTCAGCTTTTCAAACATTGTCTTCTGAAATTAAAACTCAGCTTAACGATTTACCTTTGAGTCGTACAGCAATTTCTGCCCGCATTAACTTTGCCCAAAGTTTAATGCAATTCCGAAAAAAAATTGCCGCAGACACTCCCTCATGGTTGGATATTGCTCAATTACTGGCAACTGCTATTGAGCAAGCAAAAAGTTTGCAAGATAGACGCACCCAATCCTATGCTATTGGTGTTTTAGGGCAAGTTTACGAACAAACTCAACAGTGGTCTGATGCCCAAAACCTCACCCAACAAGCCTTGCTCATCGCTCAAGATATTGATGCTAAAGATATTGGCTATCAATGGCAATGGCAACTAGGACGTTTGCTGAAAACTAAGGGAGATATCAAAGGAGCAGTATCAGCTTACACAGAAGCAGTTAATAATCTCCAAGCCCTCCGCAGTGATTTAGTTGGTGTCAATTCTGCGGTGAAATTTTCCTTTCGAGAGGAAGTTGAACCAGTTTATCGACAGTTGGTTGATTTACTTTTGCAATCTGAAGGTAACTCGAAACTGAGCTTTGAAAATCTTCAAAAAGCCAGCAATACAATCGAATTACTCCAAATAGCAGAACTAGAAAACTTCTTTCGCAACAACTGTTTAAATGCTCAAATTCGTAATCCAAAAAAAGATCCAACGGCAGCAATTATTTATCCATTTATTTTGCCAGATCGACTAGAGATCATCATCGAGTTGCCTCAACAGCGTTGGTTGCACTACACTACTCCTGTAGTTAAAAAGGAAGTCGAAACTACTTTAGCGCAACTACAGGAAAATTTACCCAAACCCCACACCCTGCGACAGGTTCAGTCTTTATCCCAGAAGGTTTACAAATGGATCGTTCAACCTGCTGAAGCTGCCTTAGCTGAAAGTAACACTCCTACTTTGGTGTTTGTGCTAGATGGCTGGTTGCGGAATATTCCGATGGCAGCTCTCTACGATGGCAAACAGTATTTAGTTGAGAAATATAATATTGCACTCACCCCCAGTTTGCAACTGATTGAACTCAAACCAATGGAGAAGGAATTAAAGGCAATAGCCGCAGGATTGAGTGAAGCAAGTTCGGGATTTTCTGCACTACCCAACGTCAAACTTGAATTAGAAGAAATCCGCTCACAAGTCCCTAGCAGCATCCTTCTAAATCAAGAATTTACCAGCAAAACTTTGCAAAACCAAATTAATTCTTTATCTTTCCCGATTGTTCATCTTGCAACTCATGGTCAGTTTAGCTCCAAGGCTGAGGAGACATTTATTGTTGCTTGGAATGAGCGTATTTATGTGAAAAAGTTAAATGAGTTAGTGCGAACAATAGAGCAAAATAGACCCGAAGCGATTGAATTGCTCATTCTTAGTGCCTGTCAAACAGCAGCTGGGGACGAACAAGCTGCACTGGGAATTGCTGGTGTCGCTTTTCAGGCAGGCGCACGCAGTACGATCGCTTCTTTATGGAACTTAGATGATGAGTCTACTGCGATGTTGATGAATCAATTTTACCAAGAGTTAGCCAACAAAAATCTGACTAAAGCTGAAGTACTCCGTCGCGCCCAGCTAGCTCTGTTGCAAAATCCCAAATACAAACGTCCCAGGTTTTGGGCCCCCTATGTTCTGCTAGGTAATTGGCTGTAGTTTTATATAAGTCAGATTGTATTGCAATCTGGTTTTTTTTCATCGAGCTGCAATTCGATTGTATTGGGTAACAATGCCATTGTTTTGGCTAACAATACGATTGTTTCGACTGATGAATTATATTGTATAAATTTATGTAAACAAATTAGTCAGTTTTGCGTAACATTAAGGCGATCGCAACTGAAAATTATCAGAGGTGACTGCAACCACTGTAAACCCACATTAGTGGTGTGACATAACCAAAAGTTCCGCAACTGCTGTTTGCTTAAAGGGGTGCAATGTCTAAGATAAGTATTGGTTGGGGCTGGTTTATCGGAATTGCAATATGTGGTTCAAGTATTTGCAGTCCAAATTGCGCTTTTGCCCAAATTATCCCGGATGGCACTTTGCCTAATAACTCTAGTGTCAAATTAGAAGGAAACAACAGCATCATTGAAGGAGGAACCCAAGCAGGTGGCAACTTGTTCCACAGCTTTCGGGAATTTTCTGTCCCGACTAACGGCGCTGCTTTGTTTAATAATAGAGTAGATATTCAAAATATTATCAGTCTCTAATATTGATGGATTAATTGGCACTAAGGGCACAGCTAATTTATTTTTGATAAATCCTAATGGGATTATTTTTGGTCAAGGTGTGAGGCTAGATATTGGTGGTTCTTTTGTCGGGACGACAGCTAATGCACTTGCATTTGGTAATCAAGGTTTTTTTAGTGCTACAAATCCAGAAAGTTCTTCATCCCTGCTGACGGTCAATCCTTCCGCTTTACTATTTAATCAAATCAAAACCGCATCTATCGAAAATAACTCAGTTGGTTTGGGCGTACCAGATAGCAATAGTTTGCTGTTGGTAGGCGGTGATATCAAAATGGATGGTGGAAGATTGTTTGCTTATGGTGGGCGAGTTGAGTTAGGTGGGTTAGCAGGTGCAGGAACAGTTGAATTGAATGGCAATGGTAATAATCTGAGTTTGAGTTTTCCCGATAGTGTAGAAAGAAGTAATGTTTTCCTTAGCAATAACGCTAGAGTAGATGTAATAGCTGGTGATGGTGGAAGTATCGCAGTTAATGCCCAGAATTTAGAGATGACAGGACAGAGTGGACTGTTGGCAGGGATAGAAAGTGGGCCGGGTTCTAGTAATAGTAAGGCGGGAAATATTGAAGTTAATGCAACTGGAGCAATTAGTCTTGATAATGGGAGTCAAATTGCTAATCAGGTGCGACTAGAAGCAAACGGGCAAGGTGGCGATGTCAAAATCAATGCTAGCACGTTGCAAGTTAAGGGTGGGGCACAGGTGAGTACTGGTACTTTTGGTGCAGGTAAGGGTGGAAATTTAACTATTGATGCCCAGGATGTGCAAGTGATTGATGGAAGTGCCGATCAGTCTCTCATTCCCAGTGGCTTGTTTGCTTCCGCAGAGTCAAACTCAGGAGATGCAGGAGACTTGACTATTAAAACTAATACCTTGCGAGTTTCGGGTGGGGCAGTTGTGAGTGCTGGTACATTTGGTGCAGGCAAGGGGGGAAATTTAACCGTTGATGCTATTGATGTGCAACTTATTGGTACAAGCGCTGATAATCAGTTTCCCAGTGGCTTGTCTGCTTCAGCAGTGCCAAACTCAACAGGGAATGCGGGTGATTTGAGGATTACAACT
>NZ_JAVRCA010000006.1:77429-228215 GCF_034530995.1 Nostoc sp. DedQUE04
GCAGGCAAGGGGGGAAATTTAACTATTGATGCCCAGGATGTGCAACTTATTGGTAAAAGCGCTGATAATCGCTTTTCCAGTGGCTTGTCTGCTTCAGCAGGGTCAAATTCAACAGGGAATGCAGGTGATTTGAGGATTACAACTAATACCTTGCGAGTTTCGGGTGGGGCAGTTGTGAGTGCTGGTACATTTGGTGCAGGCAAGGGGGGAAATTTAACCGTTGATGCTATTGATGTGCAACTTATTGGTACAAGCGCTGATAATAAAGTTGCCAGTGGCTTGTTTGCTTCAGCAGAGTCAAACTCAACAGGGAATGCGGGTGATTTGAGGATTACAACTAATACCTTGCGAGTTTCGGGTGGGGCAGTTGTGAGTGCTGGTACATTTGGTGCAGGCAAGGGGGGAAATTTAACCGTTGATGCTATTGATGTGCAACTTATTGGTACAAGCGCTGATAATAAAGTTGCCAGTGGCTTGTTTGCTTCAGCAGAGTCAAACTCAACAGGGGATGCGGGAGATTTGACGATTAAAACTAATACCTTGCTAGTACGAGATGGAGCTGGAATAACTGTAGAGAGTTTAGGAACAGGAACCGCAGGTATCATGACATTAAATTCTCGCTCCATCCGTTTAGATAACAACGCCTTACTCAGCGGTAACACACAAAGTGCTATTGACCCTAATAGGGAGCAGGCGACAATTAACATTAATTCACAAGATTTGTTAATGAGTCGCAATAGCAATATCAGAACCAATGCCAGAGGCGAAAACGTCATCGGCGGCAACATCAACATTAACACTGATTTTCTGATTGCTTTTGAAAATAGTGATATCAGAGCCGATTCTACTAACTTCCGTGGCGGAAATGTGCGAATCAATGCCCAAGGTATCTTTGGTATACAGTTCCGAGACGTAGAATCTGATACAACAAGTGACATCACTGCAAGAGGAGTAAGTTCTGAGTTAAGTGGTAATGTAGAACTTAACACGCCGGATATTGACCCTAACAGTGGCTTAGTTAACTTGTCAAGCGTACCAGTTGATACCCAAGTAGCACAGACCTGTCAAGCTGGTGGAAATTTAGCTAAGAGCAGTTTTACAATCACTGGACGCGGCGGCTTGCCACCTAACCCAGGTGAAGCTCTTAACACTGATGCAGTGCAGGTAGATTTGGTGAGTGTCAATCCAAAAGGCGATCGCGGCGATCGCTCCTTTGTTCCCAGCAAAATAGCTACCCCCGCACCAGAACCGATCATAGAAGCTACTAGTTTGGTGCTAAACGAAAAAGGGGAAGTCGTTCTGACAGCAAATCTTCCCAGCACTACGCCCCATAGTCCTTGGTTGAAGCCTGCATCTTGCAAAGCAATTCGTAATTCGTAATTTAAGAAAGTTAGATTGCAATCTGGTTTTTTATTGACCTGCAATGCGATCGCATCGACTAACAATGCGATTGTATCGGCTGACAATGGCATTGCATCGGCTGACAATGCGATTGCATCGGCTGACAATGCGATTGTATCGGCTGACAATGCGATTGTATCGGCTGACAATGCGATCGCATTGTCAGTCGATGCGATCGCATCAACCCGCAATCGATATTTGAAAAAATTAGGATGGGGTAAAATTTACGCCAAAACCCAACTTACAAATGTATACAATGAAATCTAAGTACAGGCGCAAGTCCTTCCATCCCTTCATTACGAATTAGGTTGCCGAGCGTTCGCGTAGCGTCTCGTAGAGAAGCCGAGGTACGAATTACAAACTACTCTCTAAGTTGCAGCACTCCACTTTTGGTTCAGTTGCAAAATCATTCAAACCCACAGCTTGCAATAGCGCCGTCCAAGAAGGATCTTGCAAATTGGTGCGACGCAGTTCGCTAGCAGCGCTCAAAGCATCATACCAAATACCATTACTTCCATAAAGGATTACGCGCTGAGGTGGTGTTGCTTTTTCCAATTGAGTTTTTAAAGTAGGGTTCAGTTGTTCCCGTTTTACGTATCCTTCAATATCAGCAATAATTTGCTTATCCTTATTACAGTAAATGTTGAAATACCAACGATACCGCTTACCTATCTCCAGAGGTGCTGCTTTTGATGGCAAACTAAGGCTGACTACTCCAGGTGTTCCCGTTAAAGAAGTTTTATAAATAGTCTGATTTTCTGCTTCATCTTCTAGCACAAACTCTCCAGATGCAAAGTCGGATGCATAAGGAACATAAAATAAGAAACTAGGATGCTCTGCGATCGCTTCTCCAAACACCAATTCTGAGTTTGAATAAACAGGTACTAAAGCTGTGAGCCGCTTTTGAGAAGAAGTCAGTGGCTGATTGATATCCTGACCACAGCCACGGCTACCTGCTTCCGTTCGCTTACCTGGTTCGCCGATGCCTTTTGGTGGAGGCGGCGCCGCAAAAATTAATGATTGATTTAATTGTCCGTTGGGATTTGCAGGCTGTGCTTGCACATCTATACAACTAAGGAATGTTAAACTAACGGCGAGGAAAGTTTGAATCTTTTGCATAGATAATTTCATTTTTATTTATGCCTCAAGTTGTAGAAGTCAGTTGTCGCTGTTGTGAAAGTAGGTAAATTGCCACTGTGCCGCCAGTAACGACTAAAACCAAAGCTGACGGAACTAGGGGAACCCAAATCCCTTGATAAAAGAGAATTAAGCAAAGCACGTATAAGACCCCAAATACACCTCCTTGTGCCAGTACTAAATATACTCCCGACCGATCTCCCCAAGGAAATATCTGCACAACGGTAAAAGCGATCGCACCTCCAACCACAGACCAACCCCAAATCCACAACACTTCACCCCAAACAGGCAAAACTCTTATCAAAGGTCGCCTATCCATAACAGCACTCACCAACTGACTCACCATTTGTGCTTGCAAAATCACCCCTGGTATTTCTTCAGAAGAACCCTGTCCAGTTATGTAAGGAGTAGGAATATAATCACGGAAGCTTTGGGCAGTGGTACCAATGAGAACAATTCGGTCTTTGACTTGTTCGGGATTGACTTTACCCTTAAGAACATCTGTAAGCGTGACTTGAGGAGCAATATCTATTGGAGAACCTTGGTAAGAGCGGTAATTGAGCAATATTTGATAGCCCTGTGTATCCGCTTGTTGATAGCCTCCGACGTGCGATTCTCCTTTGGAGACATTTGACGATCCCAACCGCTGAAAAACAACGTTACCTAGCTGCAAATTTCCTTGGGGGGTGTATTGAGCAGAAATTCCTTCTTTTTCTAAGTAGTGAAATGCTAGTTGGGCGTTAAGGGCGTAGGGTGCAGTACAAAGGGAAGTTGGGTCTGCTGGTTGCATTGCCAATAAATGACGACGCAAAATATTGTCTGAATCTGGGATAATATCACTAAAACCTTGGCGTTCTAGTGGAACCTCTTTTGGGGATGGAACTCCTGGATAGTTTTGTGTGCGATCGCTAACTTTGCAAATTGCAAAGAAATTGTCATCAGTTTGCCAACGAGTGGTTAAAGAAGCTTGGTTAGGTTGTACCGGATCGCTACGATAAATATCCAAGCCAATACTTCGGGGTTGCAACTTTGCTAGTTTGTCCAAAAGTTTCGTCAGTGCCAGATTTGACAGCGATCCACTTCTTTGCTTTTGTTCTGGTAGGTAAAGATCGTCTTCGGTGACAGTGACTATCAAAAGGCGCGAATCTTGCTTTTCTTGGGGACGCGATCGCATTAATTGGTCGTATGAGAGCAACTCCCATGTTTGCAATCCTCCTTGGTGTCTTATTCCTAAAACACCAGCAGTTATCAGCAAACTCAAAATTAACAAACTTTCGAGACGGCGAGTATTAAAAAACCATCGAGACTTTAACCAAGTTATTGGCACTACGCCAGGATGTTCGCTAATTACTGGCAACCAACTTGCACCTGGATATTCCTTTTCTATTCCTTTGAGCCTTTGTCTGGCAATGCGAACCGCAGCATATATAGATTGTCCTGATGAAAAAACCTCCAGAAAATGCTTTAAAAATTTTTGAGCTACCCGATCTGGCACTGGTTCCCGCATGACAATAATTTGCGGAATCTGCAAATCTTGCAGTTCTCGCGCTAATCCTAATCCATCACAGGAGTTAAAAATCGCTAATTGTAAACCGTTGGCAACAGCATTTCTCAGTGCATGTCTGAGTTTATCAATTGTTAATTTATCTGTCTGATTAATATAAATACAACTACTTTCACCCTCGCTCTTACTATGACCTGCGAAAAATAAGATATTCCAAGGTTGTTTCCACAATTTTTCATCGATGTCTGAATATTGAGGTTCTACTAAAAAAGTTGTAGCGGCATTAGGTAATTTTTCTAGTAACTGGCGGTCTTGCTCCACATCAATACCATCACTATCGCCTAAAATTGCCAAAATTCTAATTTTATTTCTCCAGAGCGATGTCTGCAATGCACCTATTACTGTTTCTGATTCTGGAACACTGAGAACAACTTCAGCTTTGAGATAATCTCGATCTATCAAATCCCACAAATGCCAAGGAAGTTTCTTGAGTTGCAAACAATGAGTGCGAATCAACACCCGCACTTCCTCTTCTGGCATCAGGTGTTTAAGCCATTTTTCGCGCACGGGACGAAAAGACTCTGATAGCAACCAATTGTTTAAATACTCCCGCACCTCACTAGCTTTTGTGTCGCACTCCTTACGCCGCTGGGAGATAGAACCATCGTAAATAATTTTTTTGGCTTTGATGCGGGTAAATTTCCACAAGTTGCGATATGTGGACTGCCACTGTTCAATTGCTGTTGCCATATTTAGATTGGAGGGCAGCTTGCCAGTAATTTCTGTAGTCGGGCGTTTGCCCTCTTCTCCAATTTCCAACGTCACCTGCACACCTAAGTCCAAATCACCATCTAGCTTTAGCACAACTAACTTTCTCATTGGCAGCACCCCTGTTGTTGTTCTTAATAAATGGCAAAATTTTCTGTGATGCTGATATCTCCCAAAACAAGTTTAACGCTGAAACATTCTCCCAACTCACAACTAAACTCCAATTGAATATTCTTGTTGCTGTTTCTAGTTTGGGCTTCCATCACAGATGCTCCTTCAGAATCCAGCACAATTAAATGGAGATTTGGTGGTAGATAATGTTGTTCATTTGTCGGATGCACTTCTACGATAATGTCCATTTCTTGCTCATTGTTTGGAGGCAGACTAACAACTAAAACCACTGCTTGCTCCCGTAAAACTTTTCCTAAATCAATCAGTTTGCCTCTACTAATAAAAGCGCCTGCTTCACTTCTCAGACTCAAAGCTGGATTGACACCTTGAGTGCCTAAAAGAGGTTCAATTTCTTGCCAACCAGTTTCAAAAATATTCTCCAACCATTGCTTCAAGTTAACTAAACCCTGATTACAGGTAAGCGAATCATCAACTATTTCAGCAAGCTGTAATTGAGAAATTTCTTCTAAATAATCCAAAAAATCGTCTAAAGGTTGCAATTGGTTAATCGGGAACAAATCAGTTTGTACCTGCTTGACAAATCCTAGCAGTGTTGCTTCTCTAAATGATTTGCTGATTTGCACAGCTACATAGCCAATCCGATTTAATTGTACTTCAGGTGGTACATAAACAAATTGTGCATCTTCTAATACTGGGCGACATTCTAACAAGCCCAAGTTTTTTAGTGACAAATCAGCGACATCCATCAATGTCTGTTCTATGACATTCCAACTGTCACTTTTATTCAAGTCTGTCTCAAACCCCATGCAACGTAGATAAGAATTGGCGAAAGACACAGACAAAGTATTGAGATAAACTTGTTCAGCTTTTGCTTGCGTGGCTTGTTGTCGTCGTAACTCTTCTGCTCGATGTCTTCCATCTACAGGTATTGGGGCTGAAAATGTTAAAAATTCTCTGGTTTTGCTCATATTTTTGCCTAGCTAGTTAGATTATATTAAAGATTAAGTATATAAATATTCTTGAAACTTATTAGCAAACTTTTTCAGACAACGTTGGTAAAAAGTATGGAGAGATGTGATTTCAATGCCCCATTCTGCTGAAATATCTTTCCAAGTAATACCTGAACATCTTCTTGTAGCTATAGCTTGAAAATTTGCCTCTGGATGACCTTTGATATGTTCTTTGCAAAAAATTAATTCTGGGTCAGTTTCTATACATTCTCTTACTTGTTCAAACAAAGATACAGGTTGAGATGAGGGTATATTTTCCCAGTGAGAGCTTTCAAGATTTATTTCATTTGTTTTGCCGAGAACTTTTGGGATAGCCTCTGGAAAAAAGCGTCTAGTTAATAGCATATTTACCCAAGTCACCACTTCGCCTCGTTCTGGGTCATACTTATTAATATTGTTGTCTTGACAAATATAGAAAAATAAATTTTGTACTGCCTCATCATAGATATCTTCATAAGCTAGTTCAAATTGACCTTTATAAGGATGAACAAGCTTACCTGATTGCCAAATAGCATTAATCAGGCTTGTTAAAGCTATCCGCTTTTCCTTGGTTAGGTGTGTGTATTTTTGGGCTGCAAGTGCTAATTCTTTAAGTTGTACATCTAGTTGTTTTCTTGGGTCATTAGCCATAAAAGACCTCAAATCAGAAGCTACCAAGTTATTAATCGCACTATATCTCATGTATTAATCCTGACTTTTACACAAAGCAGCCACAATTGTTACAAAACTTTTTGCTCGTGCATTAAATCCGATCGTTGGCGTTGCATAATGGCGATCGCATGATTCATACTTGGATTCAGCAACGCCCCTTCGGCAGTACCAGTTTTTGAAGCATAAAGGATAAGAATCGAATGGCACGCTTGATAACGGCAAACCCATTATATATAAGGCTTTTGGGTGTGGGGTGTGGCTGAGTGGGTGTAGTAAGTCAGAAATTTATTTGTATCCCCACTCATATTTACTAGAAACAGGGTGTGGGGTGTGGGGTGTAGGGTGTAGGTTTAAAGCCTCGCCCCACGCGCGCGAAAAATCCTTATTTCGCAAGGCAGGTAAAAGCCCCACCCGGAGTGTCTGTCTTAATTTCCCTACACCCCACACCCAATACAACCTGCACCCTGTTCACTTTTCTTGATTTTTCCCTATACCCTACACCCTACACCCTACACCCTACACCCTACCCCCTACCCCCAACACCCTGCCTAGACGAGCTTTCAGCTTTACAAGCGTGCCATTCGGATAAGAATCCGATCTTGCTTATCTCCATCCTCATCGGCAACAGCAATGAATTTCTCTAAATTGATGTCTCTTCCACTGCCCAGCGATCGGCAGCATGTTTAAAAAAGTATGAAAAGTATTTCACCTAGATATTTCTAAGTAACCTTTTTTAGCCGACAGGCAAAGCATTTAAAAGCTTGCTGTCCTGAAAGATTGTCATAGTAGTTTTGGTCTATTAAGACATTAGCAGCTTCATAGTATGGAGTTGCCAAATCCTCAGCCATCTTCTGTTGGGAGCCGAACCAATTAGGGACAAAAATAGTGTCTTCTCGAATTCCTTGCCAAAGTAGTGCTGTACCTTTGATTGCTCCTCTGGGGCTTTCAACAATAATCTCATCACCATTTTCAATCCCAGCAGTTTGTGCGGTTTTTGGGTGAATTTGTACCAGGCGAACACCATTCATTTGCTTGCCTGTATAAGTCCAGTGGGTAACAGAGTGGAAATGAACTACACTTGGTCTGCCAGTCATTCCCATGAGTGGGTACTGCTTGTGTACCTCACCAGAAGATATTTTCCCCAATTTGACCTTTTGAGTCAGAGCCTGCGGATTTACGGGGTTTTTGACCAACTCAGATGCATACTCAATAGTAGGATGCTTACCTGTTACCTCTGGATGGGTATAAAAGCTAGGCAGAGCAGAGTGCCCAGCCTCAGCTAACCGAGTTTGCAATTGTGGAGTGTAAATTTCTACTTTGCCACTAGGAGTCAGAAATCGCTTACCAATATTATTAGGATTAAGGGCTTCTGCGGCTTCATACCAAGAGGGATGATCCAAGTAAAGTGTACTGACACCAGGATGATTCACTGTTGGGCAAGGCCAGCGCAAAGGTTCTTTTCTTTGGGATAGTCTTTGTTGAGTCATGCCCCCCATTCCTGGGGTATTCCTTAGAAAAGTTGCCCATAAATTACCATAGTCTTTCCAAGAAGAAGGAAAGTTATCCCTCCAATATTCAGGCGGATTGCGTTTGTCTAATTTAGCTGTGGCGTGTGCTAAATCAATCCAAATATGCCAATCTGGTTTCGACTCCCCTACTGGAGCAACCACTTGTTCTTGCCAACGGATTGCTCGATCGTCCCGCCGCATATAAACGGTTTCCATTTCAAAACCACTAGTTACCGGCAAGATAATATCAGCATAGTACGCTGACTCTTCCATGAACAATCCAGTGTAAACATAAAATTCTAATTGCCGATAAGCCTGTTGTACTTTAACTGTGTCAGAACAAGCCAGCAGGGGATTGCCTTGAGTAACGATCGCTTTAAGCTGATAAGGTTTGCCTGAAATAATCGATTGGGCAAAATAATCTGGCCCAACTGGCAAGGCGATATCTTTATTAGGTGTTTTACCAATAATCGCTGGTAAATTCAAGCTCCCTGGCCAAGTGTTATGCATGAAATTGCAACCACCACCATTAATTCCAATATTGCCTGTAATTGCAGCCAGAAATGTTAAACAACGGTAAGTGTCAAAAGCTCCTAATTGATGAGAAATCCCAGCATTGCAGAAAATAGCAGCAGGCTTAGTTTTGGCATAAGCTTCAGCTAGAAGTCTAATTTTTGATGCTGGAACATCCGTGACAATTGAAGCCCACTCTGGTGTGTAGCTGAAGCTTATTAGGTGCTTTTTGAGTTCATCAAAACCCAGTACCCACCGTTTTACAAAGGCAGCATCGTATAAGTTGTTAGTCACTATGTGATAGAGCATTGCCAAAACCAAAGCCAAGTCTGTATGTGGTTTCGGTGCAATCCACTCATCAGCTTGCGCTCCTGTAGGAGTCAAGCGGGGGTCAATCACTACTAACTTGGCTTTAGTCTTAGCACGGCTTCTAAGAAGATAGGCAAAGGTTACAGGATGTGTTTCTGCTTGATTCGTACCTAAAAACAGAAACAATTTTGCACTTCCCAAGTCTTCTTTTTTCGTCGCATCATCTATTCCGTAGCCGTTTGTAAAATTGCCTAACCCAAATGTCCATGCCAAAGCATTGCCACCTGCATCGTTGCATACAGGCCCAACATCAGTATTATTAGGACTACCCAGCAGACTAAAGTAGCGCTCAACCAAAGAACCCGTTCCCCGTGGTAATCTCCCAGAGGTTTTATTTGCGATCGCTCTAGCTTCGCCTGCATCCCTAAGTGCCAAAAACTTGCTAGCGATAATTGAGAGAGCTTCATTCCAAGAAATTGGCTCAAATTGAGAATTGCTGTCACCTTTGTCTCCACCAACCCGCTTCATTGGGCTTTTCAAGCGAAAGCGATTGTAGACTAGCTGGGTCATCATTGGCCCCTTAATACAAAAGCCACCTGCCTGTACTGGGTCATTTGGTTCACCTAAGACATCTATAATCCGCCCGTTTTTGAGATGAACTTTCAAACGGCACAGGGAATTGCAGAATTGACAAGCACTATTTACAATCTTGTCTGGCTGTAGAGCAGCCGATTTCTGAGTAAAATCAAATTCAGTACTTTGAAGAGGGATTGCCTGTTCTTGCTCAACACTTGCTGCATCAGCTACTTCTTTTTTGACTAACTCTGCTCCACCAACAGCAGCTGTACTAATAGCCACCCCTTGAAGAAAACCACGCCGTGAGGTCTTTTTCCTACCCTTTGATGTCATGGAGATCCTCTCCCTACATATCGCGCTTATTACAGCATTTCACAAATAGGCGCGCAATTTAACTACGTTCTAATAGATTACTACATAAGTAGCTAAACAAAATTAATTACACAAAGTTAAGCCATGAAACTCTTATCCAGATTAGAAACTCATGTGTAAATAATTTTGTGCGATTACTTACTTGACCAGCTTAAGATATGCAATCCTTTGTTTTCTGCTACTTTTTCCCCTAATTACCTAATCGTCCTTGGTGGTTAAAGTTGGGTCAAATACTAATGCTCCGTCAGTTAATAGTACGATATAGCAATAGTTACATGAAGCCGAATTTCACTTAACTGAGAACCACTATATATAATCCTTGAGAAAGTTTCGTCAAACCTGTGGACTTGTTACTGTTATATAACAGTAGAAGTAATTTATCAGGTTATAGTGAGTGAGGTTGTTGTTTTGAAATCCCAATTAACTAATCATCAGGTCGAATTACAGGATTGCACTATTTTTTATCAGCAAAGTAAGTTGGAGTCGAGTTCAATCCCGATTCTATTTCTGCACGGATGGGGAATCTCTACCCAGCCTTATCAAGAAGTGCTGACACTACTAGCACAGCATCATACCATAATTGCTCCTGACTTGCCTAGTTTTGCGAGATCGAGTTACTCTGGGCTAATTCCTGATTACGTTAGCTATAGCAAATTTCTCCTTTCGTTCTTGGAAGTTTTAGAGTTAGAACATTTTCATGTAGTTGGACAATCATTTGGCGGAGGTATTGCTATTACCTTATCTGCAATTGTTCCAGAAAAAGTTACTAGTGTAATTCTGATAGATAGTACAGGAATTCCTACGCTATCAATACCGAAGATAATCCTGCGAAGAGCGATCGAAATGACCTTTCAACTGTTTTTACCAAGACGGAGGTTGAAATTAATTGATATTCCTTTGGTTTTCTGCTATAACTTGTTATTTAATACCGGAAATGTTATTCAAGGATTACTAATTTCTTTGTACGAAGACATCAGCTATTTACTACCAAAAGTCCTAGCTCCTTGTTTATTATTATGGTCAGAGAAAGACCTAACTACGCCATTAAGTAACGCTCAAGAAATGGCGGCCATTATACCCAACACTAAGTTAATGACTGTAGAAGAAGGTTGTCACGAATGGGGACTTTGGTATCCTGAAAAATTTACCTCACTCATACTGGATTTTATTTGTCAAATTGAGAAATATTAATGTAGCTAGTACCGCAAGGCCCAAATCACTCATTCAAAAGTCAAAAAGCTTCTTGTATAGGCTTCTCAGTAATTTAAAATAGTCTGTTTTTTGACGCCGACTTGTACTAGTAGAGATAATCATTTGTTTTGGTCAAGTTATACCCTTAGTGCGATCGCAATCAGGCGGGCGAAACAGCGCCATTGCACAAAAATTGCTGGAAAAAATTGATTTAAAGTTGGATTATGTCGGTCGATTGGGGTCGAGGAAAAACCGGGAGTGGGTTTACCAGGGTTAAAAATGCCATATCTGCTGGAAACCTTGATATCACTCCATTGTGGCAACCCAAGTAAAAATCTAAGTTCTAAAGTTTCTTACTTTGAGGTTTTTAAAAGCATTTTTAGCCCCTGCTTGCGGCTGGCGATCGCTCAAAAGAAGAGATGGGCAATACTTTTGTTATAGAACTAATCGAAAAACTCATCTCCTCAGATTAGTTTGCCGATGGCGGCAAACTAAGCTATATTGACTTTTTTTAATTAATCATCTCTAGCTAATGGGTTGTACCACTGATCCGTTGGCAAGAGCAGTCGATCTGACTCAGGTGGGCCCCATGTATTTGGCTCATACTGATAAATGGGTGTGACGTTATCGAGAATTGGCTGGACAATCCGCCATTCCTCTTCTACGGTATCTTCTCGTACAAACAAGGTAGGATCGCCCTGTATGGCATCACCCAATAGACGTTCATAGGGTTCCATCTCGTCGCCACCTCCGTAAAAGGCTAGGAGTTCATTCGTAGAGCCGATCATATCTTCTCCAGGGATTTTAGTGCGAGCGCCCAATCCCACAATTACCTCTGGATCTAGTAAAAAACGAACATAATTACCGTTTTTTTGTCTTCCCTCCTGGAACACATCTAAAGGTGGACACTTGAACTTGACCATTACCTCAGTAGTTTTGACAGGCAATTTCTTCCCAGCCCGAATGTAGATGGGAACTCCTGACCACCGCCACGTATTAATAAATAACCGCACGGCAACAAAAGTTTCTACTTGGGAGTCAGGAGAAACACCTTCTTCGTTACGGTAATCAGAAAATTGACCGCGAATAATATCATCGGGTTGCACTGAAGGTATAGCTTTGAGAATACGCTCTTTTTCATCCCGGATGGAATCGGTAGCAGTACTAGCGGGAGCATCCATGCACACTGAAGCCAATACTTGCAGCATGTGGTTTTCCACCACATCCCGAATTGCGCCAGTTTCCTCATAGAAGCGCCCCCTTCCTTGAATGCCAAAGTCCTCTGCCATCACAATCTGGATGCTTTCAACATAGTTGCGATTCCAGATCGGTTCGAGAAAAGAGTTGGCAAACCGAAAATAGAGTAAATTTAGCAGTGGTTCTTTGCCCAGGTAATGGTCGATGCGATAGATGGATGATTCGGGAAAAACTGATGCCAGAATTTGATTTAACTCGCGTGCTGATTTCAAATCCCGTCCAAATGGTTTTTCAATTACCACCCGCGCATTTTTAGCACAGCCTGATTCGCCCAATCCTGACACTACTTGTGCAAACAAGCTTGGTGGAATTGCCAAATAGTAGAGGGGATGAGTAGCATCACCAAGGGCTTGACGTAATTTTTCGTAAGTTTCTGGTTTGTTGTAGTCACCAGCAACGTACTGGAGTAGACCAGAAAGTTTCTCAAATGCGTCTCGATCTATACCACCATTATGTTCTAAGCTATCACGTGCCCTTTCCCTAAGTTGATCCGTCGTCCAAGATCGTCCGGCAACCCCAATCACTGGGACATTGAGATTGCCCCGTCGTACCATTGCCTGAAGGCTAGGGAAGATTTTCTTGTAGGCTAAGTCACCTGTTGCCCCAAAAAATACCAGTGCGTCTGAATCAGGAGTTCCCATGACTAACCTCTTTATTGCCTATCTCACAAAACCAACAAAATCATCCCGCAAATATGCAACGCCTAAATTCTTTTTAAAACTTGAGTATTTCCCAATTATAATTGTCGGGAAAAGGTTCTATTTCCCAGACTATGCTTTCTCCTGCTT
Organism: Nostoc sp. DedQUE04; assembly: GCF_034530995.1. NCBI lineage: Bacteria > Bacillati > Cyanobacteriota > Cyanophyceae > Nostocales > Nostocaceae > Nostoc > Nostoc sp. DedQUE04. Next base: position 90,547 of record NZ_JAVRCA010000006.1, read on the forward strand.
CTAAGGCAACTTCTACGTAGAGTTGTTCTACAGCCGTTGTGGCTACATCTTCATTATTGGGAAAAGGCTGTAAATCTTCGGTAAGTAATCGGAGTTTAAAACCACCAGGAATAGCTGCACCGATCGCAGCGTTACGTAATTCAAATCGCCAAATAGTTGCATCTGGCTCACCTTGTGGTATAATCAAAAGTTCGTAAATTTGACCTGCGATCGCCAACCGACGAGAGAGAATAGTATTTGCTTGTGTGTCTTCCACACCCCGCGCCCCAGCAGCACTAAGTTGTAAATCAAAGCTTCCCCAACCAACAGCCTCAGCAACTTGAGAAACACCGCTTTGCAACCATTGGATAACTGACCATTGTTCTGGTAATCCTAAGCGTCGTTGATATAAGTTTTGTCGCCAACCGCCATGTTGAATTAATCCACCCCACAGTTGAAAAGGGATTTCTTGCCGGGGTGTAAGTATTTCCGGGTTTCCCAGACGGGCAATTAAATTTTCTGCCTGTTGTGGCGATAAGCTGGGAATCTCTTCAATAGGGCTACGAGTGGGTTCTTCTGGACATAATTGACGCGCCAGAGCTAAAACGCTGATGTCGTTGATTATATCAGTACCATCTAGGGAATAAGTGCGATCGCTGGCATCATAACTACCTTGAGTTTTCAGTTTTTCATGGTTGCAATAACCCCAAATCCTGACGTAGCCTTCATCTGGCTCGACTTGCACAGCTAAATAATAATCACCTACCCAACTAGGAATATCCACCCATTCTTGGGGGACTCGCAATTCACTCAAATCAATTGCTTCACTAGGAACTAAGACTAATCTTGTTTCATCAAACGTGAGTGCAATTCCATTAACCAGTTCCCAAAAACTGGGTAAAGCAGTGGTAGTTGGCCAAACTTTTGTCTGTGGTGTCCAGTCTTCTTGCAACCATAACAAGATAGCATCCAGGCAAAGTTGATTAATATAAGCTTGATAGCGAGAACTAGCATTAGAAAAAGCTTGATTATTTAAATCCGCTTGGTTTTGGGTAGTTGTAGGGATTTCCAAAACCATATCTGTTGGGTTGATGAAAGTAAATACAGTAGTCATAGGGATTGGGGATTGGGGTTGAGATTCTAAGTTCAGCTTTGCGTAAAATCGTTGCGAATTGAGGGTTGAAATTTAAACGCAAAGGTTCGCAAAGGTAAACGCAAAGGGGCGCAGAGAATTCACTACGAATTAATGAAATGTTGTAAGTAGTTAGATTAACGAGGTTTTCAGGTGGATGAACGAGATTTTAACTCTCCTTGTCCCCACTCCCCAGTTATCCACCATAGTAATTTTTCAACCATTCCTCCATTAGTGTGTTTATACTATGCAGTAGGTCTGAAGTAACGGAAATATGCAAACTATCTTTACTCCAATTAGCTAAAAAGCGTAACAAAGTTTCTTGAGCTTTTTTTAGTCGTCGTGAGACAGTATATTGCTGTGTTTGTAATTGTTTGGCAATTTTGTCTTGAGTTAATTCTTCAGCATAATAAAGTTGTAAAATTTCTTGTACTTGCGGTTCAAGTTGAGCGATCGCAGCCACTAAAACTTTGTTAATCTCAGTTTGTTGGAAATTTCTTGTTTGTTCTTCTTCAGCAGCAAGAATTTCATTAATCAGAGATTCTTGTTGTGTTCCGGGAATATTATCAAGCCACTCCCACGAATCATCGCCCCCTTTAGGAATATTGAGAGAGTCAACCGGAAAATAACGATAGCGGCGTGCGGCTTTAGCAGCAGTTAAAAGCCACTTTTCTAAGGTTTGGGAATTGACTTGCTGACCACTTTGTGAATTATAAGCTTTCGCGATCGCCTCCCAAGTCTCATTGTCTGGTTGGGAAATTTGACGAGAAGTACCTTTTTGTGTTGGGATATATTGAGTTTTGAAACAGTTCCAAACTAGGACATAAGCATTAATATCTTCTGGCAATAAACCTGCATTTTGTAAAGACTCCACCAAAAATTTTTTAGTAATTTTTCGTAATAATCCCCAATCTGTACAAATATCAATTTCACGATTTTGGCGTAAATTTTCCCGAATAGCACTGCTAAAGAGGGCAGTAGCGTAGTTTTTTAAAATAAAGCCTCCATCTGGATTAAATCCTTTGAGGACTTTATCAACTTGAGCGATCGCAATCTGAAAACAGTCTGATAGCTTGTACTGAGTACTCGCAAAACTGTTAACTGTTTTTTGGGATGCCCAATAACAGGATTCTTGCAAGTAAGCTGCCAAATGCTGTTTAGCCAGTAGCTTCGTTTCAGAGATAAGCCAAAATTTATACCAATATAAAACCCAAAAATGTTCCGAAGTTTCTTGAGGCGTGCGGTTGAGACAACTTTGCATACTGCGACGTAGCTTTGATTCCGTCGCCCAACCACTGAAGCGATCGGCGTCAAATTGCACAAAAGTTGAAAAAATTTCAATGATGCTTTGTCGAGGATGCATAAAAAATTGTCACCCAACCTATAGAAAGACTGAAAGCGTTAAAGGACGCCTACACAAACTTTACTACAAGGTGTGAGGATTATATTTCGACTTCAATGAAATATTTTATACTTAGCCAACTGGTAATCGTGTCTACTTATCAATAAATTACAAAAACAATTACGAATAATGGAGTGTGACTAAAATGTTGAAACGTTCTTTGAGTATTATTGCTGCTAGTAGCATCTTAACTACTGCTTTAATCAATCCTGCTTTAGCTGTACCTGCTGACTTTATTGGTACTTGGGTAAATAAAGATGCCAATACTTCTAATATTACTCGTTTAGTAATTACCTCAGGTGGTAGCAATAAATTAAATATTCAGGTGTTTGGCAAATGTCATCCTAGTGATTGTGATTGGGGAACTGCACCATTACTTACCTATGGTATTAATGTCCAAGATACTAATCATAAATATGCAACAGCCAACTATAATAAAGGATTCGCAAATTCTTTCCTAACCTTAGGATCTGCTCGTCAAGAATTACTGTTGCAAGGCTATACGCAGTTTTTAGATAATAGCGGCAGGCAGAATTACTATTCTCGTGAATACTTTCAAAAGCAAACAAGAGTGAGATAAATAATTATTAAAAATCAGCATTAATTATTACTCTAACAACAATAGATAAGTTTGCAAGTAACTGAGATACACAAAGCCAGACTAAAAATAAGATAGAAAGAGTTTCTAGTTCTTGCCTCAAAACCCACACCTTTGTACTTCAAAACTGCTGCACAATATAAAACTTATCCCAGCATTAAACCTCGCTCTGCGGGGTTTTTCTATTTATATTCAAAATTGAATTATCCTCAAAAATAATTCTCAAAAATTTTGCCAATGCCAAGACTGCATAAAAATATCAAAGCAAACCTATTGACTAAGTGAAAGGTGAAAACTGAAAACTTTAATCTGATTTTTTCAACAGTTTTCATACTATCACCATTTACTTAATAAAGTAATCTTGTTTTCACCTGTCACGAATGAGTTATAGGAGAAAAAAAGATGAAACTTAAGTAGCCGTACAACCTTGAGAAATCCGGTCACAACAACAAAAGCAAGAAACCAACTTAAAGGATAATCAGAATGAAAATTACAAGTTCAACTTCTACACGTTTAGCATTAGTAATGGGTTTAGCAATAGCTAGTTCAATTATTAGTACTGTAGCTAAAGCTGAATCTATCCCACAAGTAAATTCTCATGGTAGCGTATCCAATAAGCCTTTTATTACCAATGCTGCCCGTCGCGATACTCTTCATAATTTGAACCAACGACCGTTGAATAGTATCTTAGAAACTGACGGTGGTAAAACAAAAGAATCGAGTGATAAAGGCAAAGATTCTAGCGATAAAGGTAAGGATAGTAAAGAGACTTGCGAAAGTGGTAATTGTGGTGGTGGTCTTCTAGATAGAGCTAATCCAGTTATTTTACCAGCAGATCAACTGAAAGTTCCTGTACTACAAAATCTGCGTCCTCAAACTTTAATTAAAGCTAATAAGCCAATCTTCTAAAGAATAGAGATTGAAAATACAGATTCTCGACTTTTTGAAGAAGTCGGGAATCTAAGAGGTTGTTTGAAAAGTTGGTTGACTGTGCTTTTAATTGCGTTTTTACCCCCCTTAATCCCCCCTTTTAAAGGGGGGAAACAAGAAAAATCCGGTTCCCTCCCCTTTACAAGGGGAGGGTTAGGGAGGGGTAAAAAAATATTTGATACATCAATCATGACTTTTCAAACATTCTCTAAGCCTTCCATGAAAAAAATGATGGACTAAATATTATGGATTTATTAATTATTGGTTCAAGTGATGACATTTTTTGTCAAGCAGTTAACGAATTGGTTAGAGAAAAAGGTTATACGAGTGAAATTTTAGATGTTTGCAATGCTGCAAAAATGTTTTCTATCAGTGTTACTTCTGAAAAACCAGACATTACACCAGAAATCCCAGTTATTCTACGTATTCCACCACAGACTCCAATTCGTACTAGTTTTGATGATTCTTTTATGTATGATGAGTGTCTTGCTACTTTATGGGCAGCGATGACATTATCTAAATCACTAGTAATTAATCGTCCAACCGCAAACAGTCTTTGGGGTAATTTATCATATTCTTCTAACTTGACTAAATTAAAGGCTGGTTATACTAGCAATCTAGAAGTATTCTCTTCGCAAGTTCCACCATCACCGCAAGTATTACTCGATAAACAATGGTATCTCCAAGATTTAACTACTTATAATACTGCTGCGTATCCAGAAATCCCTGAAGGGGTGGGGCCATTTCGCGCAAGTTGGGTTTCGGCTAACCTTGAATATGAAATTGTTGTTGTTTTAGAAGATAAAGCATGGCGTTGTACCAATACATCTCTAGAACATTTGCAGCTAGAGGAAAAAAGTATTTCGCTACTGAGAAATTTAGATTTGGTATTTGGCACTGTAACTTGGAGTATTGATAGCAACTTAGAGAGTGCCAATATTGCTCGGATTAACCCTTATCCATCGCTGGAAGAAATACAGTTTGTTTGGTCAGATTTTGCTCCCGCACTTTTGGAGACTATTTTCTCATGATTTATGCAATTGGTCTCGATTCAGATCGCACTTTTTGTCATTTTGTTAACTATGCTGAATCTCGTGGTGTCGAAGTCCAAGTAATTAATTTACGCAAAGTGATTCAAAATGGAGATTGGAGGCTAGCATTACCCGATGATAATCAAAGCTGGATAAGTTGTTCTAGCCAAAAGTATGTATTAAATCCTCATGGTTCTTATTATTGTCGCTTGATTGACCTTTCAACCGTACAATCAGATGTACAAGATGCGATGCGATGGAAAAGTCTTCTTGCTGCACTTTGCTGTTGGCTAGAACATATTCCCGGTAACGTAATTAATCGTCCTGGTGCTGGCGCAAATAATTTCTCAAAACCGCTTCATGAATTTCATCTAAAATCTTTAGGTTTTCAAGTTGCTGATAGCGTTACTAGTTCCAATCCAGAAGTTCTAGCTGAGTTTGCTAACGCTGGATTAACAATTGTTAAGACAACATCGGGTGTTCGTGCCGATAGTAGACTGGTAAAATCAGAGGAGTTTCTCGATTTCCACCCAAACGCTGGCCCAGTTCATTTGCAAAGATATATAAAGGGTGCTGATGTGCGGGCGCATGTAGTGGGTGATAGAGTTCACGCAGAATTAATAAAATGTCCACAAGTAGACTATCGCCATTTTCATGAACAAGCTGAGTATATTGAGTGGGAGTTACCAGAAGCTTTACATCAAAAAATTATTAATGCAACTGCTGCGTTGGGGTTAAAGTTTGCAGGTTGGGATTTTAAAGTTACTAACGATTTAGAGTACTGGTGTTTAGAAGTTAATCCAATGCCGGGATATGATGGATATGATATTCGGGCAGATGGAAAAATAACCGACTCGCTATTAGCTTTGCTTACACAAGATATTGCAGGAAATAGTATTAGTTGGTATACAGATTTGAGTAATGAAATTTTCTCAGAACAAATTGTGACATTTGAACAGTGTAACGATATTTGTTCTGTAATTCATAGTTTAAGAGAATTCTGGATAAAACGAGGTAACTCTCCAAAATTCTTCTATACTTTAGGTACAGCTAGTTACTTAGATTTTTTAAATCAACCTAATTTTTCTAAGGATTATTATACTATAGCTCATGAATATAATCTACTTCTAGAACTACACTTAGGTTGGCTTTATAAGTTAATCAAAGAATATTTAGAGCAGACGCTTATAAACCCTGTAAGGTATAAACCAGATGCAGCGCTGCCCGGTTTTCATGTTTGGCAAGATTCTAATCTTATCACCAAAGCAAATGCTACCACACACTTCGATTTGCAATACCGAAACCTCAAATGGGATAAAGGTATCGATACTATAAATACAATATCCTTTACTTTACCAATTAAACTGCCGAAAAGTGGAGGTGGGTTGAATGTTTGGGATTTCAACTATATAAATGATTATAGTCAAGCGATCGCAAGCAATGTAGAAATTCTTAAACGATTTAGAACCAAAACTTTTCATGATTACAAAGTTGGTGAAATTGTCTTGCACAGTGGGCACACACTTCATCAAATTGCACCAACTACTTGTATTTATCCTGACGATGAAAGAATAACTCTACAAGGTCATGGATTGTTTTGCAATGGTCAATGGTTACTCTACTGGTAATACATCTTTCAACCTCTGACAAGTCTTTGTATAGAAAATTTATCGACTTGGGGCTGCGATTCAGTTTTTATTAATTCTAGTATATGAATCTTATCTGAGTTGTAAGTTTATGCTAATTTTATCCTAAAGTACAAGTTACAGACTATTAGAGATAAAAGACTTTTGAGAAACTTTTAGCAAGTTTGCAAATGTTTTGCTGTTGTTAAGCGGTTATTTAACTTCCTGAATAATCATCAACAATTTTATTTTCTTAAGTTACAACAGTATCTACCTTATTTACAACGCATTTAGGACTACTGTAATGCCACCAATTGGGATCGCTAGTCGCTCAACTTCAGTCAAACAAACTACAACTCCTAAGCTATGGCTAATGTTGGTGGGAGTCAATCAATATCAAGATGACGGACTACCCAGCCTTAGTTATTCAACAGTAGATTGTCAGGGTTTAGCAGAAGCATTGGTAGATGCTTCTGCACAATTTACTCAAACAGAGGTAAAGATATATCATGATTTTGCACCGCAACCACCATCTTTAGAAAACATCCGTGCCAGTCTGCGGCAAATTACCACTGCGGCTCAATCTATTGATACTATTCTATTTTATTTTTCTGGACATGGAATTGTAGAACCAAACGCGCAGCAAGCATTTTTGTGTTTGGCAGATACTCAAAAATCCGATCTGCAAAACACAGCTTTAGCTTTACAAGAAATTTTGCTGTTGTTGGGTAATAGCGGAGTGCAAAATCAGCTTGTTTGGCTAGATGCTTGTCATAGTGGCGGGATGACACTCAGAGGTATAACAAGAGAACCATTGCTGAATGCTACACCAAAAATGGTTGAAATATTACAGCAGCGTGCTGCTAAAAGTAAAGGTTTTTATGCTTTGCTTTCCTGTGATACTAACCAGCAATCTTGGGAGTTTCCCGAATTGGGACATGGGGTGTTTACTTATTATTTAATGAAAGGATTGCAAGGTGAGGCAGCAGATAGCCAAGGCTTAATTTATGTAGATAATTTGTATCGATACGTGTATCATCAAACTCTCCAATATATAGATAAAAGTAATCAACAATTGCGGCTGATTAATCAGCAGAAAAAAACTAAAGGAGACACTCAACTTTTTCGAGAATATCCCTTGCAAACTCCTAAACGAATTGTTGAGGGAGTTGGGGAACTAATTGTCGGGAAAAGATTAACCCAGGCAACTCTTGGAGGGCATCGCCGCATAGGAATAGTAGTGGAGGGATTATCAGTCAGCAAAACAACACTAGATATTAGCAAATTTCTCGGAAGTGCTGGAGATTTTGCACTAGAGTATTTGCCAGCAACAAAAGTATCTGCCGATCGCACCAAAGAAGCGATCGCTCGTCATTTACAACAACCAGCATCAGAAGTTATTCTACTTTATCTGCGGGGACGAATTGAAGAAACCGATGCAGGGGAATGGTTATTGCTGGCAGAAAATATCCGCATCAAGCGTTCCTGGTTGAAACAACAGCTACGCCTTTGTACAGCTCAACAAATTATTATCCTCGATTGCCCTGTAGCTAATACATCTTTGCAAGATTGGGTAGAAGATTTGCAAATTGACTCCCACCAAGGACAATGTTTAATCGCCTACGCCTCACCTGCTGAAGAACCAGAACGCTTCGCCCAAAAATTTCTCGATACTTTGATGGCGACAACGCAAGCAGATGGACTCTCAGCCGCCGGAGCGATCGCTCAATTACAATTATCTTTGGCAGGTAGCGGTGTTCCTCTTTACATCTGGCTATCAGGCACGCAAGGCATTATAGAAATTCTCCAAGCAAAAACTTACACAAACACAGCAGAAACTACCACAGGATTGGATTTGGGGGTATGCCCATACATGGGGCTAAATGCTTTTTTGGAAGAAGATAGTCAGTATTTTTACGGTAGAGAAGCTTTAACTCAGCAGTTAATTCACCAACTACGCGATCGCTCTTTTCTAGCCGTCATCGGTGCTTCTGGAAGCGGCAAATCTTCAATTGTGCAAGCTGGTGTAATTCCCCAACTGCGATTGGGTAAACAAATACCCAGCAGCGAACAATGGTGGATTAGAAGCATTCGTCCAGGGGCAAATCCTCTTGAAGCTTTAGCGCGGCGGCTTGGGGGAGTAGGAGGGGAGGCAGGGGAGGCAGGGGGGGCAGGGGAGGTAGGGAGAGTAAAAGAGCAAAAGAATTATTCTTACCCAATCCCCAGTCCCCAATCCCCTCATCTTTTGTTAGAGGGAATATTTCACCAAGGGGTAGAGGGATTTGTTTACTGGATACGCAATCAACCCCATCGAGTTGTGGTGCTAGTGGTAGATCAGTTTGAGGAAATCTTTACTCTAGCTCCAACTCCAGACAGAGAGCTATTTTTAGAATTATTGCTGGGAGCGGTGCAATATGCTGGCGATCGCTTCAAATTAATTATTACTTTACGGGCAGACTTTATTGCCTCCTGTTTAGAAGTACCAGCACTGGCTAAAGCTTTGCAGGATTTGAGCGTGTTAGTTCCACCGAAGCTAAGTTTGGATGATTATCGGCGGGTGATTCTCAACCCGGCTCAACAAGTCGGGTTAAAAGTAGAACCAGAACTGGTGGAAGTCTTGTTGCGGGAGTTAAATCACTCACCAGGAGATTTACCGTTACTAGAATTTGTTTTAGAGCAATTATGGCAACATCGAGTTGCTGGTGAGTTGACTTTACAGACTTATCAAGAGCAACTAGGTGGAATTCAAGGAGCATTAGAGCGATCGTCTCAAGCTGTTTACGAAAATTTAGATCCCCAAATGCGAGAGTGTGCTAAATGGATTTTTTTATCTTTGACGCAACTAGGTGAGGGTACAGAAGATACTCGCAGACGGGTACATAAATCAGAGTTAATAGTCAAAAAATATCCCGCCGCATTGGTAGAAAAAACCCTCAACGCCTTAACTGCTGCCAAGTTAGTGGTGATGAATTTAGAAGAAGAAGTAACAAAAGGACAAAGTAGACAAGGAGAACCAGAAAACATTTCTCCCCCTACCTCCCCTGCCCCTCTGCTCCCCTGCCCCTCTGCTCCCCTTGCCTCCCCTGCCCCCCTACTCCCCTACTCCCCTTCTCCCATCACAGTAGAAGTCGCCCATGAAATCCTCATCCGTCATTGGTCAACTTTACGCTGGTGGTTAGAAGAAAATCGCGATCGCTTGCGAAAACAAAGGCAAATTGAACAGGCTTCCCAATTGTGGCTGCAACGTAGTCAGCAAGCTGATTTTTTGTTGCAAGGAGTCCGGCTAGCAGAGGCAGAAGATATCTATATTAAATATACCGACGAACTTTCTGCTGATGTACAACGGTTTATTGAAGCTTGTTTAGTACAAAGAAAACAACAGCAACAACAAGAGAAAAGAAGACTCAAGCAAGCCCAAAGGGCTGTAGTTGCACTCAGCGTTTTGGGATTAGCGGCTGTCTGTTTTGGCTCTTTAGCCTATTGGAAATCCCAAGCAGCCCAATTACGAGAAATTGAAGCATTAAATGCCTCATCTCAAGCTAATCTTTTATCACATCAGCAGTTAGAAGCATTAATTGCTAGTGTCAAAGCAGGTAAACAGTTAAAAAACACTTTTGGCGCACCAGCCGAGGTGCAAACTCAGACTCTCAATGTTTTACAACAAGTAATTTCTGGAACCCAAGAGCGCAACCGCTTGGAAGGGCATAGCGCTGAAGTATCGAGCGTGAGTTTTAGTCCTGACGGCAAAACAATTGTATCGGCTAGCAACGACAAAACGGCCATAATTTGGGGACGGGATGGCACAAAGTTACGAACATTAACAGGGCATACTGATATAGTACGGAGTGTCAGTTTCAGCCCAGATGGTCAAACGATCGCAACTGCTAGTTTCGATCGTACTGTCAAGCTTTGGAGAACTAGCGACGGTACTTTGATTAGAACACTAAACGGTCATACTGCGGAAGTTCTGAGTTTATCTTGGTCTGGCAACGGTAAGACGATCGCCACTGGTAGCGCCGATCGCACTGCTAAAATTTGGCAAGTTAGCGATGGTCATTTGCTGAGAACTTTTAGCGGATATAAGGATTTTGTTAATAGTGTCAGTTTTAGCCCTGATGGTGAAATTTTGGCGATCGCTAGTGCAGATAAGACTGTTAAATTTTGGAGGGTTAGCGATGGATTGTTGCAAAAAACCCTACTTGGGCATAGCGCTGGAGTTTCCAGTGTCGCTTTTAGCCCCGATGGTCAAATAGCTTCAGCTAGTGTTGATAAAACCGTGAGACTCTGGCGCAGAGATGGCACACTGCTAAAAATTATTCCAGCGCACAATGCAGGAGTTCTCAGCGTCAACTTCAGCCATGATGGTCAAACTCTAGCTTCCACCAGCGCTGATAGCACAATCAAACTTTGGAGTTCTCAGGACGGCTCTTTACGCCAAACTTTATTAGGACATAGCATTGCAGTCTACAGCATCAGTTTTAGCCCAGATGACCAAACTTTAGTCTCGGCTAGCGCTGATAAAACTGTTAGACTTTGGCAACGAGATAATCCTCTATTCAAAACTCTGACAGGATCTCAAGGTCAACTCTATAGTGTGAGTTTTAGCCCCGATGGACAAACTCTAGCTACCGCAGGTCAAGACACTACGATCGACCTTTGGCGGACTCAGGACGGAACTTTGCGTCAAATCCTGGAAGGTCATAGTACTTCAGTTTATGGACACAGCGATGAAGTCTACGGTTTAGCCTTCAGCCCTGACGGCGAGACATTAGCCTCAGCAAGTCTTGACCATTACATTAAACTTTGGCGGACTCGTGATGGTTATATGATTAAAACCCTTCAAGGGCATCGCAGCAATGTCAATAGTCTCAGCTTTAGCCCCAATAGTCAAATTCTGGCAAGCGCCAGCGCTGATATGACCATTAAACTTTGGAATATTCAGAAAAAAGTTTTAATTAAAACTCTCCAAGGACACACGGCTGAAGTTTTGAGCGTTCGTTTCAGCCCTGATGGTCAAGTACTCGCCTCAGCTGGTAGAGATAACAAAGTTTTGCTTTGGAGAGTTAAGGATGGCAAGTTACTGTATAATTTACTAGGACATACTAACGCTGTCAACGCCATCAGTTTTAGTCCTGATAGTCAAGTACTCGCCTCGGCTAGTGCTGATAAAACTATCAAACTCTGGCAAGTCAGCAACGGAACTTTACTACAAACTCTTACAGGACATACTGATGCCATCTACAGTGTCAGCTTTAGTCCTGATGGCAAGATAATAGCCTCAGCGAGCGGTGATGGAAGCATTAAACTTTGGAACCGTGAAGGCAGAGAACTCAAAACTCTCCCAGGACATACTGATGCAGTATTAAGCCTCAGTTTTAGCCCCGATGGGAAATTTTTGGCTTCTGCCAGTTTTGATGGTACAGCTAAACTTTGGCGTCTTCAAAGCACAGAACTGCAAACCCAAGATTTAAACAATCTACTGATTCGCAGTTGTCATTTGCTAAAGGATTACCTCAAAACTAACCCGAATATTAGCGACCAAGAACGGGGTTGGCTATGTTCAGATTGACAGAGCTAGAATCGATCGTATTTTGTAAACCTGTACCCAGTTGCAACAACACATCTTTGCGAGGAGGTCTGGGCCCTGGGCCTTTTATCGGCGAGTTCCCACCGGTTGGGCCCGGTGATTGGCCATCGTCTGGGTTCCTGAGTTGATTCTCAATTACAGGAGTTTGAAACTTCCCTTGTACCAGAACTGGTTGTAAATTACCAACTTTAGGTGTAATAAGTTGTACAGGATTTGCCAAAGTAGGTAATGCAGTGAATAATATCGTTGGTAATGCGATCGCTAAACTCAAAATTTGCTTTTGCATATCAAGCCTTTTTCCTTTTAATATATACTTTCAGCTGAACTACTAGGGAGCCTGTACCTCTGTAGATACTTAGCTACAAAGGCAAGCAACAGTATTCCAGATTTTGGGTTTAAAACCCTTCACTGACTTAATAGATCCAGTTGAGTGTTTTTATGCAGTTTTCTGAGTAGTGTTTCCAGAACTGAGGCCAAAGCGCCCGATTGGGCGGAATGGATAGCGTGATAGTCCCGTTTCCAGTCTGTGCGATCGCAAATACAAGGGTGATAAAGTTCAATTAACAGCGATACAAGAGATGGCTGTTAACTAAACTTTTCGATCAGTCTATACAGTTAGTGCCAGCATACTAGCTTTATTGTATAAACCTACCAATTTCCTAACTGCGCTGCTGACTCAGCGCTTTTCTTATCTGACTATCTTTTCATATTTCAAGACTTAAGTTATTAAATCTCACCTTATTTTGATATCATGTCCGCTATACACAGCAAGGCTTTTCGATGTCACGGCAGACTTCGCCGATTTATTCTGCCACTTTGTGACCTGACCCGATGCAACAAAAAAAGTAGCTTTTTACTGGATTTGAAATGCTACTGTGAAAAATAGTTATATTGCGATCGCCTCTGGTGGGCGGTTACGCCATCGCTAAATTCTCGGCAATTCTTTGTTATGTCTATGTTTGGATATGGTATTAATTAATGCTCATCTGTGCTAATACTCAAATTCCTTTTCCCCGTTCCCTGGTTTATGCTACCTATCGTGACAAACTGGTTGAACTAGTTCCCTATATGCCAAACGTGCGCGACATCGAAGTTAAATCACGTAGTGAAGTAGGCAGTAATATTTATACTGTTAATGAGTGGCATGGTGGTAGCGAAATTCCAGCAGCAGCCAGAGTTATCCTCAGTGAAGAAATGCTCTCGTGGACAGAATACAATACGTGGAATCAGGCTCTATTTACAGTTGAATGGCGTATTGAAACTCACGCTTTCACAAAAGCAGTTAAGTGTTCTGGCAAGAATCGCTTTCTATCAGACGGCAATACGACAATAATTGAAAGCCGTGGTGAACTAGCAATTGATCCAAAACAAATCAACGGAGTACCATTCTTCCTCACAAGTACAATTGCTAATGTAGTTGAAGATTTTTTAGGAAAAAATATACAACCTAACCTACTAGCAATGAGTGCTGGAGTGCGCCAGTATCTAAAGCAAAATGCCAGAGATTGATCCCAAATCAAGAGCGTTAAATTGCTTAGTGGTATCTTTCATGTACTAGACTAAACAGCGATCGCTCTATTTTCCTCTCTACGAGACGCTACTCGCGTTCGCTTGATTGGGGGCAGGGTAAAAAACTTGAGAGCAATCTTTTTACTGGCTATGAATAGTTGTTACATTGTGCTTTAAATCACTTTATAAGTAATGACTCAAGGTGGTAAAAGAATTGTTGTTGGATGGTTGTGTCTACACAAGAGTCTAACAAGAGTTAATTTCTTTACCGCCTAAGAGAATTTCATGCTCAAACACATATCCAGAATCGTAGCCGTCTTCATCTTAACTGTGGGGTCTGCATTTACATCTGTTGCTGCATTACTGGCAAGTGTCCCCAATGTGGATATGAGTTTGACCGCGACTGGTCAGCGCGGGTGCATTGGGATTGCGCTGAGTGCGGCTTTCTGGATGATACTGTATAGAACCCATTTGATATCTCAGAAGCGGCGACAAGCGTTTATTTGCTTAACCGAGCAGTATCGTAACCAGATGAATTTCCTCATCCATTATGAATAATGCTATCGAGTTGGAGTTCAAGATAGATAGTTTTAAATCCACTGTTGTTTAGAGATTCACCAATTTGGTAAAAACCGCGTTTGAGATAAAGCATCCGAGCTACGTAAGAAGAGGAATGTTCCCAAGTATACAAACGTAAGTACCTTTTTAGTTTTGCTTGTGCTAAGTCGATGGTAAAGTCTAATAGCTCTTTTCCAATTCCTTTTCCTCGAAATCGTGATGCTACACAAAACCAGCCTAACCAGTTAGCTTCTTGTTCGTCTTCGCTTTTGCAGTATAACCCAGTCAACCCAATTACTTGGAAAGATTCCTCATCGATAGCAACCCAGTAATTGAGTTGAGTAATTCCGCTGTTTGAAAACCATTGAGCATATTCATCTAGATATAAACTTGCCACCAGCGATTGCCCATCACTACTATTACTCACGCCTGGAAAAACCTCGTCTCTTAACTGAATTGCTTGCTCCAAGGTTGCTATCGATAATGATTCAATATACATAGCACTAGTCACTCAAACTTAAAGTAGCCATACCTATATCTAGGCTACTATCTCAATTAATCTGTAAATTTTTCGGTGAGCAGGCAGTACTTAAGTGGTAACCATCATTCCTGCCATTCTTCCTCTTTATCCCGAAAAACTAATTCTACCGTAGCTTTCTTACCTAATTTGCTTTTCCTCTTTGAGTTTGTTTTTTTGTACTTGAGCATGGCACTAAATCGAAACGAAATACGAGCAAGTCCTGAATCTGAATGCTGTTTTCGTAGCTTGGCTGAGGTAAATACCAAAAGTAGTCCTGGCGCACACAATCCATCCGAAATCCACACTTTTGATAAAAAGCAATGTTGGCAATACTTGAATTAGATGTGCCAACGAGCATCTGCCTCTTGCCGCGTTGCCTTGCCTCTTTAACCAACCAAGCAATGAACTCCTTACCTAAACCCTGCCCTTGAAACTCACGGGCTATAGCCAGTTCCATAATTTCGCAGGGATCGCTGCGCCATTTCATTGTTGCTGCACCAACCAAGTGTTCGCTGTCGTCCATACGATATACAGCATCAACGAGGTTAGCAAGCCCCCATCGCAGCGCACGCTCCGATTTTTCTGCCAACAGTAGTATCGGAATCAGCGCTTCAAGTTCGTCGTCAGGAGCTTGTCGAATAGCAATCGCCATTCATATTCCCCTTTAATCAGAATTTATTTTTCAAAACTATAGTACCAAGTTGAATTAATCGATTTGACACTCAAAGCCTAATACCAATTCACAATTAGCATCTTTTGAACCTAAGACTTTAGAGCAACCGCCAACAACGGGGAGAAAACGCCGGAAAAAACGGGCTATTTCTAAACCTACACCCCACACCCCAAACCTGTAACCCCGCCCCAACGGGGCTTGATCATCGCTTCAGGAATCTGACAAACTAGCAAGATAATTGCGCCACCCGCCATACTGGGAAATATCTTGTGCATCGGGAATCACATAGGGTTCACACAAAAATCCTTTGACTGAGGAACCGTCTCCCAGGTCTAAGGTGCCAATCACTAGGGGTGGGGGTACTGCGGCGACAAAAGTACCAAAGCCTTCTGCACTCAGTTGCCAAACTTCTATTTCAATGCCTACCCCAGAACCATCAAGAACTTTTATTAATCCAGGTTTGGGTGGTTGGGTATTGGCAAGGGCATAAAAACGATAGGTAGGGGCGGTTTTGCAGGTTTTTAGTAGGGTGGCATGGCGCTCTTGCAGTTGATAGTTTAAGGGTTGTCCAGTGAGATGAGCGCCAACAACAGCAATAGTAATCAGATTAGTGGATGTAATTGTCATGGGGAAATCTTTAGAGAAGTTGTTTTGCCATAAGTAACGCCCATCTGATGGTGATAGCGGATACCCAATTGGCACAGGGATAGGTCTTGAAAACTTTGCCCGATTAAAGTGATGCCAGTAGGCAAACCATTGGTACGAAAGCCAGAGGGAAGGGCGATCGCACACAAGTCCATCAAGTTGACAAAGTTGGTGTAGTAGCCCAGGTTAGTGTTGAGAGCGATCGCATCAGCTTCTACTTCCGCTTTGGTGTAGATTGTCCCGGTGGTAGGTAACGCTAGAGTGTTGACTTTTTGCCACTGCTGTGCTGCTTCTTGCTTGAGTGCTTCTAAAGCGTAAAAACCTTTGAAAGTATCTACTGCTGTGTAGCGTAAACCATTGCTAATTATTTGGCGGACAACGGGATGCATGGCATCAGCTTGAGTTTCAAAAAATGATTGGATAGCGGCGAGCCGTTCTGCTACCCAAGCACCGGAGTAGAGTAAATCAGCAGCTTGCTGAAAGGGCTGAAAATCAATTTCTACAAGATTTCCGCCGATCGCTTTTAACCTCTGTAATCCTTGCTCATACAAATCTGCTGCGGCTGCATCACCGAAGAACTTTAATTGATCTGGCTTGGGGACTCCAAAGGAAAATGATGATGGAATTGCTGCGGTTTGTGGTGGAATTTGGCGAGAATAACTATCGCTGGCATCAAAGCCACCGGCAACTTGCCAGACGATCGCAGCATCTTGGCAATTCAATGTGAAAATGGAAACGCAATCGAGCGAACGACAGGCAGGCACTACGCCGGAAGTACTTAATACACCTCTGGTAGGCTTGAGTCCGACAATGTTGTTAAATGCTGCTGGAACTCGTCCAGAACCTGCTGTATCAGTGCCTAGAGAAAAGCTTACTAACCCCGCCGCGACTGCCACTGCCGAACCAGAACTAGAGCCACCGGAAATATAATCGTCGTGGAAAACACTGCTACAGGCTCCATAAGGCGATCGCACTCCGACTAACCCTGTGGCAAACTGATCGAGATTGGTTTTGCCGATCAAAATTGCCCCGGCTTGCAGTAAGCGATCGACTACCGTTGCCGTTTTTTCTGGGATATAGCTGTAGGCTGGACAGGCAGCAGTCGTGGGCATTTTCGCCACATCGATGTTATCTTTCACAGCGAAAGGGACGCCGTAGAGAGGCAAGTCATCGAGATTGCTGTTAGCGAGTGCTTGAGCTTGAGCCATCGCTTCTGCTTGTGGTAATAGATGAATCCAGACGGCATCGTTTCCCCGTGCAGCAATCCGGCGATAAATTTCCTCAATGACATCCGTGGGTTGCAATTGAGCGGATCGATAAGCTGTAAGCAGCGATTCAATATCCAAGCTGACAAAGTCCGTCATGGTGCTTCTCCTCGGATAATTGCTAATATCTGTCCGGCGGTGACGAGTTGCCCAGGTTCGCAGAGGACTTGTACTACCGTTCCTGGATCGTCCGGTAACAGAGTCATTTCCTGTTTCATAGCTTCCAACACAATTACACCCGTATCTTCTGTAATGCGATCGCCCACTTTGATTAACACCTGCCAGACGTTTGCCGTTGTTGGGGCGCTCAGGGCGTAGCAATCATCGGGAATAATAGTTGCATCTGCTGGTGGGAGATCGGCTGCGACGATTGTGTTTTCATCTTCGGCTGTAGCTGTCCAGCGATCGCGTTCTTCTCGAAAGGCAATTCGCTGGCGGGTTTGGCATGTCATCGTTTCTTGGGCAATTTCCTGCAAAAACTGTTGATAGTCGCCAAATTTAAACGTGGTTTCTTCAACTTTTAGTTTGAACTTGCCTTCAATAAAATCCTCTCGGTGGCGCATTAACTCCTCGTGAGAAACTGGATAAAACCGAATTTGATCGAAGAATCGCAATAGCCACGGTTTACCATCTTTAAAATCTGCGGTTTGTTTGTAGCGATTCCACATCTGCACGGTGCGTCCAACAAACTGATAGCCACCGGGCCCCTCCATGCCATAAACGCAGAGATATGCACCACCGATGCCGACTGCATTCTCAGGAGTCCAGGTACGGGCTGGATTGTATTTTGTGGTGACGAGGCGATGACGCGGATCGAGCGGGACTGCCACTGGCGCACCGAGATAAACATCGCCTAAACCCATCACTAAGTAACTGGCATTAAAAAGAATTTCTTTAACTTCTGCAATGCTACCCAGTCCATTAATCCGCCGAATAAATTCAATATTGCTAGGACACCACGGTGCATCTTTTCGCACCGACTGCATATATTTTTGAATGGCTAGTTGAGTAGATTCATCATCCCAGGATAACGGCAGATGTACAATACGAGTTGGCACTTCTAGATCGGAAATATCCGGTAGATGAGATTCGATGTTTTGTAATGCGGTAACTAAATTTGATTGCGAAATGATGCGGCTATCGTAGTGAATTTGTAGCGATCGCATTCCCGGCGTTAATTCTAAAACCCCATCAATCGGGTACGTTTGCAAATGAACCATTAACTCATGCACCCGGAAACGCAACTTTAAATCCAATACCAAATCTCCGTATTCAATCAGCAAATATTTATCACTAGCTTGACGGTAGATAACGGCAATTTGCTCATCATCGGCGGGAATATCTGCCACAATCGCCTGATTTCCCAAGCCGTCAGCCGCGATCGCAATCGATTCCCCGACTTCTAACGTTTGGATTTGCCGATCCGACTGTAATTCTTGTTGCAATGCTTGCTCAAAGGTGAGGGGACGGAATTGCACCGTATTCCCTGGTTTGAGTTGCCCAATTTTCCAGAGTTGTGCTTCGGCGATCGTGGCAGGGCAGACAAAACCGCCTAAACTCGGCCCATCCAAACCCAGGATGATTGGCATATCTCCGGTGAAATCGATTGTCCCAACGGCATAAGCATTGTCGTGAATATTAGAAGGATGTAGCCCCGCTTCACCGCCATCTTGCCGCGCCCAGGTTGGTTTTGGCCCAATCAACCGAATTCCTGTTCGTGCTGAGTTGTAATGTACTTCCCAATGGGTATTGAAAAAAGTTTCGATGTCTGCATCGGTGAAGAAATCCGGCGCACCGTGAGGCCCATATAAAACGCCAATTTCCCAATGATTTGAGTAGGTGGGAATCAATTCCGGGGAAATGGGCTGCGGTTGGGACGTAGAGGGATACAATTTCAGGACATCGCCCACCTGTAAGGCTCTGCCGCCATGTCCGCCAAACCCACCCAGAGTAAAAGTTGCTTTACTGCCTAAATAATCGGGTACATCAAACCCGCCTTGCACGCTAATATATGTACGGAAACCATCGCCCTGAATGTTGCCCAACCGTAGCGTACTTCCTGCTTTTACCGGAACTGCCGTCCAATAGGAAATCGGCTGTTTATCTAGGGTAGCTTTCATCTGCGCTCCCGTGAGGCAAATTACCGTGTCGCAATTGAAGCGTAGAGCGGGGCCAGATAGCGTACACTCCAACCCAGCTGCCGATTCTGAATTGCCTAAAATCCGGTTGCCCAATCGAAACGCTAAAGAATCCATTGGGCCAGAGGGGGGTACACCAACATTCCAGTAGCCCACCCGTCCAGGATAATCTTGAATGGTGGTCATCGTGCCTGCAACTAGCACATCAATTGTATTCGGGCGATAGGTAAAGCTATTAGTAAACTTTGTGGTAATATTGCCCTGAATAAACGTCGAATCAGCAATAATTTGACGCAGGTATTCCAAGTTGGTTTCAATGCCGTCGATGCGAGATTGGACTAGGGCAGTTTGGAGAGTAGCGATCGCATCTTCTCTTGTTTCTCCATGCACAATTATCTTCGCCAACAATGGATCGTAAAACGGCGACACTTTTGTGCCAGTAGCAATCCAGGTATCGCAGCGAATATCAGGAGCAAACTGCACTTGGGTTAACTCACCCGAACTCGGCTGAAAATTTTTATTTGGATCTTCGGCATACACCCGCACCTGAATTGAATGCCCTTGCGGTTGGTACTGGTAGGATGTCAACTCCAGCGACTCGCCCGCTGCCTGACGCACCATCCACTCTACTAAATCCACACCTGTAATCGCTTCTGTTACGCCATGTTCCACTTGTAAGCGAGTATTCACCTCTAAAAAGTAGAACTGTTGGGTATCTACATCGTAGATAAACTCAACCGTACCAGCCGATTGATAGCGAATTCCCTGGCCGAGTTTAACGGCAGACTCATACAAGCGCTGCCGCAGAGTATCACTAATGTTCGGTGCAGAGGCTTCTTCGATGACTTTTTGATTGCGCCGTTGCGTTGAACAATCGCGTTCACCAAGGGCAACGACATTTCCCTCACCATCACCAAAAATTTGCACTTCAATGTGCCGCGCCCGTTCGATGTATTTTTCTAAAAATACTCCACTCTGGCTAAAATTATTCCGACTTAACCGTTGGACATTTTCAAATAAGTCTGCCAAAGTGTCTTCACTCCGGCACAACTGCATTCCAATACCGCCACCCCCTGCGGTACTTTTGATCATCACAGGGTAACCAATTTCTGCTGCTGCCTGTTTCACCTCTTGCAAATTATTTAGCAACAAACTACCGGGGACAAGTGGGACTCCAGCAGCTTGTGCGATCGCTCTTGCTTCATGTTTGAGTCCAAATCGCCGCAGTTGATCGGGTGTAGGGCCAATAAAGACAATCCCTGCTTCAGCACAAGCTTCGGCAAACGCCACATTCTCGCTCAAAAAGCCATAGCCGGGATGAATCGCCTCAGCACCGGTTGCTTGTGCTGCCGCCAAAATCGCCTCAGTCCGAAGATAACTTTGTGCCGCCGCAGCTTCTCCCACACAGACAGCTTCCCCAGCCGCAGCAACATGGGCAGCATGGGCATCAGCTTGGGAGTAAACTGCAACCGAGGCAATACCGAGGCGATCGAGGGTGCGAATAATCCGGCAAGCAATTTCACCCCGATTAGCAATCAAAACTTTGTTGAACATCAGCGCTAAGATAATTCGTAATTCGTAATTCGTAATTCGTAATTACGCTCGCGGACTCCTTCGCGCTACGCTAACGTAATTAAGTTTTGTAGGGTGTGTTACGCCGCAGGCTAACGCACCTTACTAAGCTAAAAATCTTTTAATTTGCATCCTCAAAAAAAGGAATCTCTTGTGGGGTGAGCATCTTGCCCGCCCTAGTTGTACAAATTAAATGCGCGATAGCCTACACTGCGTCCCAAACAATCAACCGGATTGGTGTGGGATTATAAGCATTGCACGGGTTGTTGATTTGCGGACAGTTAGAAATCAACACCATCACATCCATCTCTGCCCGCAGATCGACGATCTTCCCGGCTTCTGAAATACCATCGACAATTTCCAATGTGCCGTCTTCGCTAACGGGAACATTCATATAGAAATTCACATTACTAACGAGATCGCGTTTGTTCATCTCATATTTGCTCAGTTCCAGCAAATAATTCTCGACACAAGCGTGCAAATGCTTTTTGTGCAATCCATAACGCACTGAGTTGCTTTCCATACTACAGGCTCCACCCAAGGTATCGTGTTTGCCACACTGATCGTGGATGACAGTCATCATCACGTTGCCTTCGTTGGAAATCAACTGAGTGCCTGTAGTAATGAAAATGTTGCCTTGACGGACAATGGTATCGGGAGCGCTATAACGCTCTGAGGAATCATAAGCGTTGTAAAATAATGTATCAACAGCTTGATTGCCTAGTAAGTCGATAATCCGTAAAATTTGCCCTTTTTTGATGATCTTAGACCAGGGCTGACGGGCAGCCAACTCGCGATCGTAAATTGCTGTTGCTGGATCGAGTTCAATGGGTAATGTTGCGACCATAATTAGGACTCCTGTGCTATTTTCAAATGCAAAAAAATTAAGTTACAGATTCCAGCCCAACTACTCTTGAGCAAACAACGCATCAGTGTTGGTGAAACCACGAATCACTTGTTCGTTTGCAGTGCGGCACAGATCGTCCGGTGCAGGTGCAGACGATTTCCAAACGGTAAGCTGAATTGGCTTAGGCTTATACACTGTATCGGGGTGCAATACATGGGGACAGTTGGAAATAATTACCAACACATTCATTTCCGCCCGCAAATCAATAAAGCTGCCGGGTTTTTCCTCGCCTACGACATATTCCAAGTCTCCATTCGGACGCACTGCCACCCGGCTAAATAAATTGAGGTTAGGCATTAGGTCTTTGCGGGTTAAACCACGCTTGCCCAAAGCCTTGAGAAAATTGTTGCGGGAGTTGTTATAATCGCTTTCCCCATATTTGTTGTAAGACCCCTCGCCGTATTTTGCAGCGTTGCTAGCAGCATTGCTGCAACCACAAATCAGATCGTGATAGCCGGAGGTATCCTCTGTGATGGAGAACAAAATGCGTCCCATGTCAGAGTAAATTACCATGCCCTTTTTGAGGAAGGCGTTGAACTGAATCTTGGCAGTATCTGCCACATTAACCCGCTCGATGGGGCTATCCGCGTTGTAGCAAATCATCGAAACACCGTGAGATCCTTCCAAATCAGTTACACGCAAGGTGTTTCCCCGTTTGATCGCGTAATGCCAATACGCACCACCAGGCAGCTTTTCATCAAGCAAAATCAGGCTCGGATCGATTACCCCCATATTCGGCAGAACAGATGCTTGCACCATAAAATCCTCTTGTTACGGTTGGACGATCGGTTTAGGAATTGCCAAAGGCTCAACCTCTGGAATTGAAGAAACGATTGACTCAAATAACAAAGCCCAGGAGATTACCAATACAGTCATACTGTCTGGCTCTCCCGGGCTTTTTTCCCGCCGTGTGACCGACTCGCTCAGAGTCGGCTGCTTCTCTTGGACCAGCCATCACACACAAAGGCGCGATCGGAACCCTAGAAGCTCATCCTTATTCAGTTTGTAATTTGAGTTTGCTAAACTTCGACAATATTGTAAATAGGGCTTTTCCTATTTAGGTTAGCATTTTTACACAATATTTGTTCATTATGTTTTTAGCAGGAGTAATCAAAGAAATTTGTATCCGTAATTACTTTTTAACAGTCTTGTGCAGCTAAAAATTATCTGAATCTGCTATTGAAAAGCAATAAAGTGGCAGGCGCGATCGCTGCCGCAGAGCGATCGCTTTTTTGAAAAAACCATGCAAATATCAACAAACCCTCACCTTTTATTTAATTATCGTATCATTTAATACAATTTGGGAATTCACTCGTTGTTAGAGTGTTCGGTGAAAAGAAAAAACAAATGCAGGTTTTCAGTATTCTACTTGTTCTAGATAGTAGGTTCTTAAATGAGCAATTGTCTGGAAAATTTAAAAGTTTAATTGAACGCAAAATTTATAGACTTCTAGGGTTCCGGTTTGGGTTAAACGGAGCAAGTGTTGAACTTGTTTCTGGATTATATACAAATGCTGGTCCAAGAGAAGTCGGTAAGCTAATTGGTTGTGAATTTTGAGCGCCTAATTAGTTTATTACACGGCGGGGGAAAAGCCCGGGAGGAAGTTTTCAGCTATTAAGTGCTGAATGATTCTTTCTGGGCTTTGTTATATCAATTCAAGTTTATTGCCCTTTACCTTATTATTTGCAATTAAAAAATATTATTTTGCCTATGAAAAAGCGATCGCTCCTCACAACTTGCCTGTTATTTTTAGTTGTTATGTCTTTAGCTGTAAGCTGCACAAACCCAGCAGTATATATTAAAACTACCACCGAAGCCGAGGCAGCAGCAGCCGTTAACAGCAAAGCTAGAACGATAAACTTGGGTTTCAGTGCTTGGCCGGGTTGGTTTCCCTGGCAAGTCGCTCAAGAGCAAGGAATTTTTAAAACTAAAAACACAACCGTTAACCTTAAGTGGTTCGATGGCTACCTTGAATCCATTAGCACCCTTGCAGCCGGACAAATTGATGCCAATAGTCAAACCCTTGGGGATACGCTCAGTTCGGTAGCAGGAGGTGCAGATCAAGTCGTGGTGCTAGTCAACGACAACTCGACCGGCAACGATAAAGTGATCGTCGCAGGAGGAATCAACAGCGTTGCAGATTTGCGTGGTAAAAAAGTGGCTGCCGAAGAAGGCACCGTCGATCACTTTTTGCTGTTGCTGGGCATGAAACAAGCTGGCTTAACGCCCCAAGACATTCAGTTTGTGCCTTTGGAAACAGGAAAAGCGGCTGCTGCTTTTGCTGCCGGTCAAGTTGATGCAGTTGCCGTTTTTGCACCGTTTACAACACAGGCATTGCAGCGATCGGGTAGTAAAGAATTGTTCAGTTCTAAAGACTTTCCGGGTGCAATTTCCGATCACTTGGTCGTGTCGCGTAAATTTTTGAATGAACATCCCAAAGAAATTCAGACACTTGTTGATTCTTGGTTTGCCACGCTCGATTACATCCGGGAAAACCAGGATCGTGCCTACATCATCATGTCAAAACGGGCAGGTGTGCCAGTTGAGGAATACAAACAATATGCCGATGGTACGCGCCTTTTCACAGTTGAAGAAAATCTGAAAGCTTTTCAACCTGGCAACAACATGGCTTCTTTACTGTATGCTACCGAGCAAATGAGCCAATTTCTGATCGATGTGGGGTTGGCGAAAAACAAACCGAATACAACATTTTTATTTGACGATCGCTTCGTTAAAGCCTATATGCAAAAGCGAACTAAGTCTGGATAAAACTAGCAAATTCGGTGTTACTTGTCTGCCTGAATCCCTCACCCCAAATTTAAACGATGAGCCACAGCACTCCGCCTCGCTCGCTCCAACCATTCACCAAACCAAAAACCATGAAATCTACGGTTTTTTGGCGGCTGGTCGAAGATATCCCTAAGCCCCTTTATACAGTATTAACCATTACTTCGATTGCCCTGCCACTATTGCTCTGGTGGGCAGTAACCAGCTTCGGCAACATCGATCCCAAGTTTTTGCCAACGCCAGCGAAAGTTGCAGAAGCCTTTGAGCGCCTGTGGATGACACGCGAACTGCTCAAAGACACTGTAGCAAGTCTTTGGCGGGTTGCTGTTGGCTTTTTGTTAGCAGCAAGTTTCTCAATTCCAGTCGGAATTTTGATGGGGAGTTTTCCCAGCATTCGCGCTTTATTAGAGCCGCTATTTGGTCTAATGCGCTATATGCCTGCACCCGCCTTTATTCCACTGCTGATTCTCTACTTGGGCATTGGTGAAGAACCAAAAATTATGCTAATTTTCATCGGCGTGTTTTTCTTCAATACGCTGATGGTGATGGATACTGTAAAGTTTGTGCCTAAAGAGTTGGTTGAAGCAACCTATATGCTGGGTGGCGATCGCTGGGCAACACTAACTCAGGTGATTTTACCGCACGTTCTTCCCGGCATTTTGGATGCCTGCCGGATCAACTTAGCTGCCGCTTGGCAGCTTGTGATTGTATCAGAACTAATTGCCGCAAACGAAGGATTAGGAAGACGTATCAGCGTTGCCGGTCGATTTTTACGAACCGATGAAATCTTTGTTGGACTAATTGTGATTGGCATCATCGGATTGACATTTGATTTGTTGTTTCAGTATCTGCTTCGCGTCACCTGCAAATGGACAAGTCAGCAGCGATAAACAACTCGATAGAACATTTAACCTAGAGAGGCTAAACCAATGTTTTTACAAGTCAATAAGCTCAACAAACACTTTTCGACTCAATCCGGTACGCTCGTAGTTCTCAAAGATATTAACATGGCAATCGAGCAGGGCGAATTTATTTGCGCGGTCGGTGCCTCCGGTTCCGGCAAATCCACGCTACTCCGCCAAATTGCTGGACTCGATAGCCCGACATCGGGAGAAGTACGCATTGATGGCAAGCAGATCGCTGGCCCAGGCCCCGATCGCGGCATGGTGTTTCAGAACTACACGCTCTATCCCTGGATGAACGTGCAAGAAAATACCGAGTTTGGACTCAAGCTACAAGGCGTTCCTAAAAAAGAGCGACGCGAACAGGCAAGCTACTTTCTCAGCATCGTCGGCTTGTCCCGCTTTAGCGGTTCGCTACCCAAGGAGCTATCGGGTGGGATGAAGCAGCGTGTTGCGATCGCCCGCGCCCTTGCATCTGAACCTAAAGTGTTGCTCATGGATGAGCCGTTTGGTGCGCTCGATATCCACACTAAAGAATCAATGCATGAATTTATACTTGACCTCTGGCAGCGCACCAACATTACAATTTTCATGATTACCCACGATGTCGAGGAAGCCGTTTTCCTGTCCAACCGCATCTATGCCTTGGGTGCTTGTCCTGGGACAGTACGCAAGGTGATGACCATCAATTTGCCGGAGCGTAGCCCCACGATCAAGCGTCATTCCACCTTCCACGACTATCGCGATGAACTGATGGATCTGCTGCGGCAACATGGCAAGGAAGCCGTTGCAGCATAAGATAAAAAATGGTTCAATACTTTCGCTAAATACAGAGTATGAAGCAAGCCAAAGTCGGTCAACTACATAGAGGGCAAGGAGCTAAATTAGAAACGCTCACTTTTTCTGTTCTCAATACCGCTTAGAGTTTAACCGAACTGTATTGAGTGTAGTTGTACTTATATTATTAGTGACTAACACGACTTCACTAAGAAACAGTTCATCCCGATTTAGCCATCGCTCGAAAATCGAATCGCGCTCATCATCAATGGCTCGATCGAAATGTGGTGAGAAATCCGTGCTAACCCGCTTCCCCGACTCCAGCGATCGCTGTGACTGGTTAGACAAACTCAGTTGCTCTAGGTTCTAAAATTCATGCCAGAGATTCATCAAATGGAATGGTGAGGTTGAATATCGCCTTAATATGCCGTGCCTGGAGCTTGGAGAAATCTACTGGTATACCAACCCAAAAATATTAAGTGGAGACAGGCTCTTGTGCAGAGGAGCAGGGGAGCAGAGGAGAGTTCAAATACCAAGTTCCAAGCAGGGCTATTGATCCAACCAGTTAAGCAACCCAAGCGAAGTAGCGCCTCCTACAAAATGAGCGCCAATCAGATTGACGTTTGCTAAAACCACAAAAATATCTAGGGAACGAATGACATTTTCAGGTCTATAGACTGCCACTCCTTGAGGCAGAGCTAGAGTTTTCGATAGTACAGCAATAACGGTCACTTCAGCTGCTAAAAAAGCTAATAACAGTCCGATCGCACTAACAATTAAGCCAATTTGTAAGACTTGAATCACGTCCTGTTTGCTTGGATGTAATTCACGATTAGGCGACTGTAAAAGTTTGTCTAAACGCCTGTATTGGTTCACCCAATAGAGTCGGAAACACAGCACTAAAATTCCCATAGTTCCCAAAAATACTCCAAAAGCCATAACCGAATTTGTTGTAGTTTGGGGAGTGAGATTACGGCTAAATATAGCCAATAACAAAGCCAAGCTAGAAATAGCACCTAGCGCTAACTGTAGCCAAAAGCTAATCGGTCTGACTATATGAAAAGTAGCTGCGAATTTTTGCTTAGTTGGTACAGGTAGGTATGAATTTAAATCATTTGTCATTTTCCTCTCCTTAGCCCTAATACAATATCTTTAATTAAAAACTCATTACCCAAAATTAACTGATATCTTGTAACTTCTTTTCTCCCTTAAGTATTATTTGAGATAATTCCAGCCAAGCCTAAGTAAATAAAGAGACACTTCCTACTACACGCAACACTATGTTGATTTCAGGAAGTTTCAAGAACCTTATTCAAATTCCATGCAGCGCTAATCAGTGCCAGATGGGTAAACGCTTGCGGAAAGTTTCCCATCGCCTCACCAGTGGCACCGCTCACTTCGGCGTATAACCCCAGATGAGTCGCATAACTGAGCATCTCTTCAAACTTCAGTCGTGCTTCGATCGAGCGAGCCGGATCGATCCGTCCAGCGCGAGTCAATCCATAAACTGCGCCGCTTCAGTGGTAAACCCAATGTCTGGATACACGCCGGCATTATCGATCAAAACATCTAAGCGCTCAATCTTTTGGTGCAGGGTTTTTATTGCTCGATCGATAGAGCGATCGTCAGTGATATCCAATTCGATGGGAATTACTTTTTTTTGTAGTTTCTCAGATGCAAGTTTGGCGTTATCAAAGGAGCGCGAAGTAATAATCACTTCTATTTCTATAGGACTCATATTTGATTTTTGAAAAAACTCAGTACACCTTTATTCTTTCTTCCCAGTCCCCAGTCCCCAGTCCCTACGATTAATTCAGAAATCAAATCGGATTGCTATAGTTTGGGAGTTATTGTTGTAGACAATCTCAAAATTGATATTAATAAGCGACAAGTCTATAAAGCAGGTGGGCGGATTCATCAACGGGTGTAGAGTACACCTGGTTTTCTCACAAAGCCAGAGAAAAGAAGAGTCAAAAACTGCCAAAATGTCTTTTATCTATCCTCAAAGAGTTGTTTTGATTATCTGTCTATTATTAAATATTTGTCTTTCCTAAGCTACATGAATCACTCGTTTAGGATTGCTATAGTTATAGTATATTACTAGAACCTTAAATACTAAAAATAGTTATGAAAATTGGAACAAAAGTCAATTTAATTGTAATAATAGCTTTTCTCGGTGGGATTTTAATTAGTGGTACTGCTTTATCGAGCGTTCTTGAACAAAAGGCAGAACAAGAGGTGTCTTCTCAAGCAATAATTGCCATGCAAATTGCAAATTCACTTAGAGAATATACCAATGACCGCGTACAACCATTATTGTTACCGAAAGTAGACACTCAAGAACAATTTATTCCAGAAGTTATTCCAACATTCTCTGTTAGAGAAACTTTTGAAATTTTACGTAAAACCCAAGGATTTAGCAATTTTATCTACAAAGATGCTGCGCCAAACCCCACAAATATGAGGGATATGGCGGACAAATTTGAAGCCGATATTATTAATAAATTTAATCAACAACCAGGGTTAAAAAGTCTATCCGGTTTCCGAAATGTATTTGAAAATAAATTATTTTATACCGCTCGACCTTTTAGAGTTGGCGAACAAAGTTGTCTGCGTTGCCATAGCGTTCCCGAAGTGGCTCCTCAAAGTCAATTAGTAACCTATGGAAAAGAACATGGGTTTGGGTGGAAGTTTAATCAAATTGTTGCCACTCAAATTGTTTATGTTCCGGCTGAGGAAATTTTTAAAACTGCTCAGTGGTCTTTTTATCTAATCTTAGGACTTTTAGGGATTATTTTTACAATCATCGTTATTATTATTAATTTCTTGTTAAAAAAGACAGTGTTACAGCGTCTTAAAAGAATGGCTAATGTGGCAGAAAAAGTGAGTATCGGTGATATGGATGCCAATTTTGGTAAACAAGACAAAGATGAAATAGGAGCGTTGGCGGACGCTTTTAACCGGATGAAGTATAGTTTAGAAATTGCTCTGAGTATGTTAAATAATAATACCAATACTAGATAGATATACTTTTCTGCCGCAAGCTGCTAGCGATAAATGTTCGCTAACTTATTTTAATTTACCAAGCATCCTATGTTCAAACTCTAAAGCCTTCTGCTTATTAGAAATTTTTGCTGCCAACTTGCTTACAAATTCTAGTACGGAAATTTGCGGTTCAGATTTCAAAATCTTTTGAGTTAAAAAATTAGCAATTGGTCCAACTGCATAGGCTAACTCGCGCTCACATTTACTGATAAATCTGGGATCAATGCCTGAAGAATTATCTGACGTGGTTTTAGATGCAACAGTAGATTGTTTTAAAATAGCTATTGCTTGCTGCTCAAAACTTTGTTGCTGTTCTGGTAACAAGTAAAAGGTTAATTGTTCTACTAATTCTTTAGAGTTAGTTACCTTTTTTAAAGTTCTTTTTAAAATGGTAAGCGCAATCGACCCTAATGATAGCTTCAGCAACTGTTCTAATTTAGAATACTGTTCTGAGTTTAGCTTGAAATTTAATTGAGGTTGTGTTTTTTCTAAATAATCAGCAGCAATAGGAGCAGCAACAGAGACGGGATGATTTGGAAATGGCTGGGAAGCAAATTCTAGTTTGGGTAAATTATTAACGTCTTTGGGGAGTAAATTTTCCTGATTTCCCTGTTTGTTTTCCTCGTTTAATGGTACTTCCTTTGCTTGTAAATCTTGAAAAACTATACCAATATTACCAGGTAAAATATCAATGACTGTTTGTGTAGCTAATAGCCAGACATCAAGTTCGACACCTTTTGCTGATAAATGCGTTTGTAATTGAGTAATCCATTTGGCAATTGATAACCCAACTTGCGGATTGGCTGCAATCAGTGTTTCTAGAAGTGTTTGAGAAAATAGTTCTGGCTCCTCTGCTGTGGAAGCACCGATAATTATACATTGTCCATGTTCCGTGCCGCTATGCAAATCTTCTATCCAGTTGTTTAGGGAAGTAGCCTCAGGACAATCCAGAATAATTATTTGTTGAGACTTTGCAGCGCGTCGTAACTCGTGTCTTAGCCAAGAACGACTTAGACGCATTCCATCGCCTAAAACTAACCAGGCTTCTCCATCTTCGATTTCCTCGATGTGCCCCCGTAAGTATAATAAGGAGGTTGGTGTATTTTTGATTGTTCCTAACTGCGAAACGGATTTAGTTGCTGATTCACTACTCCAATGTAGAAAGTTTTGGATTGTTGCTCGTATTTCTGACCAAGATTTGCCTTGCTGAGGAAAAAATTCTACCTCAAAGCCGCCAGCCCCAGCAAATAGCCGACTCAAGTCTGTTGTAGTTTTCTTATTTGCAAGTCCATCGATTACCAGCGCCCGTCGCTGTTTGTGAGATTCAACCGTATCAGGTTTGAATCCAAGAATTAATTCTCCTACTCCTTCCACAATTCGTTTGGGTGTTTGCAGTGGATATTCTGGATGGAGTTTACTGTCCCCACGATCGAGCTTTTGCTGATTAATCAGACGCAGTTGCTGATTTAATTTATCAATATATTGCAGCGTCTGGCGATAAACATATTTGTAAAGACCGTCAGCTTCGATGACACCCTGTGAGTCAGCGGCTTCACCTAATAGCCCCTGCATTAAGTAGTAAGTAAATAAACCATGCCCTAGTTCTGGAAATTCCCAGGATTGTTGTCCTCGATCGCATGATAGTAAGGCACAAAATCCTTTACTTTGTGATGCACGTTGTTGTAACACCTTCATGAAGGTTGGGGCACAATTAAATAAATTATCAGAGATGTTTCCGTCTCTAGCACTACCAGCGTTTCCCCTTAATAACTTGAAGTCTCCACTATGACAGGTGTCTAAACAAACTATTTGCTGATTTGCCGCAGTACCCTCCAACATCTGTAATAATTCTTGCAAATCCAAGCCCGTATTCAGCAAGTCATCTTTGCGAGTATCTGCTAAACAAAGTACAGCCTGCTGAGTATTAGGCTCTAACATGCCATGTCCAGAAAAATATAGCAGAAGCGAATCCTCGGATCGAGTTTGCGAAACAATTTGTCGCAGGCTGCGACGAATTGTTTCCAAGGTCGGCGGTTGTGCCGCCAAATCATTATGAATAATTACTTCTTTATTAGGAAACCCCTGTGTAGCTTTTATTAGTGCTTCTTTTAACCCTTGGCAATCCACAGCTGGGTAACGCAAAGAAGGTAAGCCCGAATCTTGGTAATCGTTAACACCTACTAATAAAATCCAGAGCTTGGCTTTTCCTGTTTTTAGTGTATTATCTGAGTAACTAGAACCAACAGCTATTGGAGACATTTTTGCTAGTTTTATCCTAAAATTACTGTTTATAATTAACTTTTTTAAAGTTATACTAAACTCAAAATCTCCGAAAGGCGTTACTTGAAAAAATTACTTTACCTTTCATTTTTTATAGCAAGAATTTTGTAGTCACGTATTGAAACCCACGTGCTGCTGGTGCGATCGCAAAATCTTGTATTTTTGATGCATAACAGCCTCAGCATTAAATATCAGCATACTGGATATTGACCACTACGGCATAGCCACAGGCATATCTATAAATATTTTATGTGCCTAATAAATCAGGAATTCGGCACATTGATGGTATCTTGAACAACAGCAATCCAGTTCCTGTTTAAGAGAATCTCCACGTAAAATGCGCCGATTCCCAACTGAAGGTCGCGATTCTATCTTAAGGTGTACTCAGATAGATTGCCTTTAATCTGAATCTTGTCCAACTCGCTGGGTGCGAAAGCTTGAATAATCGCAAATTGGTTAGACGCAGTGTAGAAACTGCCAAGCACAAATATATCTTTACTACCTCCAACGATCAGTTTATCCTCTTAGAGGATGCTTGAAAAGTTTTTTAGAGGTAAAATATTATGCTAATAGCCTCATATAATGCGGATCATGGCAAGATAAATAAAAGTCTCCGATGTTTCGGGCAATAACTCGCACGTCTCTGATTAATCGCTGATATCCCATCAGCCGACCAAAAGTTTGTTCTGACTTTTCACGGTAAGTCTTCAAACACCGAAAAAGCGTGGCTTTTTCCACAAGATAATTATCAATAGCTCTGAGCTAATGATAATGGTTAACAGAAAAATCAGGGCTTGGAAACCCTCAAAATGACCTTTTCCACATACCGTGAAAAGTCAGAAAGTTTGTTCGACTACCCAACGTTTTCAAGCAAAACAAAGCCTTTGGCTTCTTCTGGTCGCAGAACCACCTGCACAATCGAACGGCAAAAGTTCATCACCCATTACATAAACCAGGACTTTTTAGTTGATAACTTAAGACTTATGCAAGAATGAGTAGTTATTTTATGCGTACTCGTAAAAGTATCAATGAATTATTTACAACTTTTTTACAATTAGATGCTAACAGAATAATTGGTTGGGCAATCGATCCTAAACTACGGCGAAATCTACTTAATTGTCAGGCAAGTCTATCGCAGCCAGAACATTCAGAGAATTTTTGGATATGTTATTGGTATAAATTGTGGCAAATTCAACCAGAAGGTCTGGCAAGAGAACATTTTTCGGCTTATTTACAAGAACCGTGTTATTGGGCGGCTTACAAAATAATTACTAATCTTTCTGCTACTCAATACACAGTATCTGACTGCTTTCAAATGGTCATAACTAGTGTA
The DNA here is from genome assembly GCF_034530995.1 of Nostoc sp. DedQUE04. Classification (NCBI taxonomy): domain Bacteria; kingdom Bacillati; phylum Cyanobacteriota; class Cyanophyceae; order Nostocales; family Nostocaceae; genus Nostoc; species Nostoc sp. DedQUE04. The sequence continues at coordinate 123,742 of NZ_JAVRCA010000006.1, forward strand.
GATAAAATTTTAAAAGGATTTAAACCCAACATGGGTTTTAATTTGAATAATTATGCGAGTGCAATTTTCAGTAACGAGATTAAGGAAATACTGCGATCGCACAATGAAATTGATATTAGTACTAACTGGCGATTGTTACGGAAACTGACTCAAAAGCGTCTGGTGGAGTCTTTACAAAATGTTGGTCTGAGTGGAGAGACAATACAACGCTACGTATTAGCTTGGAAATGCTACCAAGCACTATATGCTCCACAGCACCCTACAGGTACTCGCCAACTGTCAAAGCCAGATGACTCTACATGGATTGCGATCGCCCAGCTTTACAATTCGGAACACCACACCCAACTTTCCCAACCAGGGATGGAGTGCAACCCGCAAACGATAGAAAAATGGCTGGTTGCTTGTGCCAAAGCAGTACGAGAATATTTTTACCCCAGTATGGCTTCTCTGAATGCGCCTAGAGGGAATGACGATTCTGGAGAGTATCAAGATATATTACCGCAACTGAAGCAGGACTCCTTAATGACGGAAATCATTGCTCAAGAAGAATTGCTTGAGAGACAGTCAATGCAATCTCAAATCAGCAATGTGTTAATTGCAGCGTTGGACAACCTGGATGAGGAGGCACAAAAGATAATAAAACTTTACTATAGCCAGAATTTGACTCAACAGCAGATTGCCCAACAGATGGGAATTAAGCAATATACCATTTCTCGTAAACTCGCCAAAGCAAAAGACTCGTTACTACTCAAGCTGGCAAACTGGAGTAAAGAGTCACTGCATATTTCTCTAAACTCACTCATACTTAACTATATCAACACCGTTTTAGAGGAATGGTTAAAAGCTTACTATAGTCTTTCCTCCTCTAAGTTGGAGTAGTATCAACATGATGTTTAATCCAGGCACAATCAATTTAATAAACTCTACACATTTGTGGTTAGAAATTCCTGAAACCGAGCGAACCAAACTTTGGCAGCAAAATCAAGCGTTTTCGACGAGTAATCGCCGTTGGATGGCATATCTCAACCGCTTGAGCTTGAATGCTTTTCTGCCTTGGCTACGATCGGAACATACTCCCAATGCTGCTGTTTTTCCTAATATTGCTGCTTTGCCCAGCGTTTGGGAAGTAGTCGATGGCGTAGCGATTTCCCTGGAAGAAAAACGGTTGGTATTAATTCCATCTGAAGCAGCAGATTTAAGCGAACTGCGCGTTCCTCGGGAGTGGGTGGATATTCCTACCTGGACAGCAGATTATTATCTAGCGGTACAAGTTAATTTGGAAGAGGGTTGTATACGGATTTGGGGATATACGACCCATACTCTACTGAAAAGTATGGGTAGTTACGATGCAAGCGATCGCGCTTATTGTTTGGATGGAGAGGATTTAATTTCTAACCTCAATATCTTGTGGATGGCAAGTCAATTATGTCCCGAAGAAGCGACCCATGCTGAAGAAACTGTACCACTGCCAGAATTAGCCCTCGCGCAAGCACACAACTTACTTCAACGTCTAGGAAATCCTAAAGTCATTTTACCACGGCTAGCAGTACCATTTTCAATTTGGGGAGCGCTCCTAGAACATGGAGGTTGGAGACAGCGATTGTATGAACAACGCCAGGGACAACAACAACAGTGGTCGATTAATCAATGGTTGCAAACTGGGGTGTCAGATTTTGCACAGAAATTTGGCTGGGCGAGTATTGAGCCACAGTCAAATTTTGCATTAGCTAGGAGTTCACAGCAACCATCAACATTGCCAATTTTAGTGCGGAAAGTCACCATTGCCGGACAACAATACAAATTGCGCGTACAGCCTAAAACTAATATTGAAGATAGAGTATGGCGCATTGAACTGCATAATGCAAGCAAAGGCGAGATGATTCCCAGTGGATTTAAATTGAGACTTTTGACAGAAGATTTACAACCATTTGATGGAAACCAAGTACAAGCAAAAACTGCTGTAGATAGGCTTTACATTGATGTAGCTCTGGGCGATCTTCAAGAAGGATTGGTTTGGGAGATAGAACCGACCCCAGAAAACTTTGAACACGAAATCTTACTTTTTTAACTCACCTTCCGCACCCCAACTGTCACACATCAACAAAAAGCGGACAGAGATAGTACACAGGAACTAAGTTCGATTCAAAATTTAACAGACTTAATGTCACTATGACTACATTGTGATTGGTGCCTGTTAGTCCGGTATGGCTAGAGAAACTCGGCTATGAAAAGCCCCAAGAGGAACAGGTACGCATGGATATAATATACTACGCGCATCTATCGCCGCAAACCAGGAAACCTCCAAGGCGATCTCTCGACAATCATCACACCTCTCCCTAACTGGCGCTGTGGAGTCATATTGCCTCAAGAAGGCGATCGCTGGCTCGTGAGCATTGCTAGTTATCTGGGCGATCGCTACTTAGTAAATTAACGTGAGTTCGACAAGCCCTTTTTTGACCTCTCCCCCAACCCCTCTTAGACACCCAGAGAAGAGCCAAAACCCTAATTTCTCGTTGCTCCTCCCTTTCCCCGTGGGAGAGGGAGGTTGTCCGGGAGAGGTTCATCGAACTCACGTTAAATTAGTCCAATAATCAACACAGTTGGCTTACCTTAGCCGCAAGTTCTGCGGGGTTCATCTGCTCGTAATGTTCAAAAGGTTGATGAATCCAGGGGTTATCAGGTAGATAATCAACATAATAATTGGGTGCTATAACTGAACAAGCTTTATACCAAAGAACGGCGGTGCGAATTTCTTCAATGGGAAAATCAGTATTTTGCTTGAGCCAAGGTATAGTTTGCTGGAGTGTTACCCCAGAATCTACTAAGTCATCCACTAGGAGAATGCGCGAACCTAACTTTTCCGCAGTCATTGTCAAGTGACGGGAGAAAATTAAATTACTTCTTTCTTGCTTACCAGTGCCATTGTAATAAGATGAGGTTGCTAAAATTGCTAGCGGCTGCTGGTATATACGGGAAAGAATATCTCCGACTCTTAGTCCTCCTCTGGCAAGACAGATAATCTGGTTAAATTCCCAACCGGATTCATAAATCTGAATAGCCAGTTGTTCAATTTTTTGGTGATAATCTGACCAAGAAACATAAAGGTCTGGCATAAGTCTAACGGGAGTGGTAGATGGCAGTATTGAAGGCGATTGCAGACTTTTTATTTTAGTATGAGTGCAAAGTTTTATGAATAATTCTGCTGCTGATGGCGATGCCAAACGAGATCCTCTCAGTGAAAAACTCGACTTAAAAACAAAGTTGGCTTACGGTGCAGGAGATTTAGGCCCAGCAATTACTGCAAATATCTCCGTCTTTTTTCTGCTGGTTTTCTTCACGAATGTTGCTGGTATCCCTGCGGGTTTAGCTGGCAGTATTTTGATGATTGGCAAAATCTGGGATGGCATAAACGATCCGTTTGTCGGGTTCCTGACTGATAAAACGAAATCTCGGCGTTGGGGTCGTCGTCTTCCTTGGATGTTTTATGGGGCTATTCCCTTTGGAGTTTTCTTCTTCTTGCAGTGGATTGTACCGCGATTTAGTGCAAATCAGAGTGATAATATTTGGCCATTATTTTGGTATTACGTAGCGATTGGGGTGATATCTCAGGCGTTTTACACAGTTGTGAATTTGCCCTATACGGCGATGACTCCAGAACTGACTCAAGATTACGACGAACGCACCAGCCTTAACAGCTATCGCTTTACATTTTCTATTGGTGGCAGCATTTTATCGTTGATTTTAACGCAAATTGTTTTTTCTCAAATTAGCGATCGCCAACAACAATATCTTGTTTTAGCAGCCATTTGTACGGTAATTTCGATTTTAGGATTATATTGGTGCGTTTTTGGAGTCCGCGATCGCATTTTGGCTTTTGAAGCTAAACGCAGCCAAACCGAGGAACCTGCATCTCTCCCCTTCTTTGAACAGCTACAAATTGTCTTTAGTAACCGACCTTTTTTATTTGTTATTGGTATATATCTTTGCTCTTGGCTAGGCGTACAGGTAACAGCCAGCATTATTCCCTATTTTGTAGTCAATTGTATGGGTCTTAAAGAATCAGACGTGCCCACAGTGATGATTGCAGTCCAAGGAACTGCTTTGGTGATGCTATTTGTCTGGGGAGCGTTGAGTAAAAAAATCGGCAAAAAAGTTGTTTATTTTCTGGGAATGAGTTTGTGGATTATAGCAGCCGCCGGACTATTTTTCTTACAGCCTGGTCAAATAGTTTTGATGTATGTGATGGCTGTGATGGCAGGTATTGGTGTATCAACAGCTTATCTAATTCCCTGGTCAATGATTCCAGATGTGATTGAATTAGATGAACTGCAAACCGGACAACGCAGAGAAGGCATTTTTTATGGCTTCATGGTTTTGCTGCAAAAATTTGGTTTAGCTTTGGGACTATTTTTAGTGGGAAATGCTTTGCAAGTAGCTGGTTTCAAAGAATCTGTAGCCGGAAGTCCATTACCCATCCAACCGGAATCAGCACTGTTTGCTATTCGCGTTGCTGTTGGCCCCATACCGACAGTTTGTTTGATTTTTGGCTTAATTTTAACGTATTTTTACCCAATTACCCGCGAGATGCACGCCCAAATTATGCTGAAACTCAAAGAAAGGCAAGAGAACAGGGGGAGTTAAAGAGCGGGGAAGGGAGTAGGGGGCAGGAGGCAGGGGAAGAATTTTGAATTTTGAATTTTGAATTTTGAATTTTTAACTTTTGACTAATGACTAATACCTATTAACCTTTTCCCCAAACCCAACTCTGAGTTAAAAATGCACAAAACGAGTGATATTAGGCATAATTGTTTCTTGAAGATTTACGCCGCTGAGGTTAGCTCCCCGAATGTCGGCTCCTCTAAGGTTAGTTCCTCTAAGATTCGCTCCTGCCAAATTCGCATCTCTAAGGTTAGTCCAACTCAAATCAGCTTGACTCAAATCAGCTTCACTTAGGTTAGCCCGCAACAAGTATGCACCACTGAGGTGAGCCTTGGTCAGATTAGCTTTGTATAAGTCAGCTTTGTAAAGATAAGCCCCTAAAACATCTGCTTGGTACAAACTCGCTTCACTGAGGTCAGCTGCAATCAAATTAGCTTCAATCAGGTTGGCAAAAGTGAGGTTAGCCCGAATCAACTTCGCTGCACCTAAATCGGCATCTCTCAAGTTAGCGCTTTTTAAGTCAGTGCCAATTAGATTAGCAGATGCGATCGCAGCACCTCTAAGATCCACCCCACTTAAGTCAGCTCCAATCAAATTGGCATAACTCAAATCTGCCTGCGTAAGTATAGCGCCACTCAAGTTAGCAACACTGAAGTTAGCCGCACTCAGGTTAGCTTCATTCAAGAAGGCTTTATAAAGGTTGGCACTACTGAGGTCAGCACCACTGAGGTTTGCCCGTACAAGTAAAGCATTACCCAAATCAACTCTTCTCAAGTTTACCCCTTGGAGGTTTGCACCTCTGAGATTATCGCCTTGCAAATTCGCGGCGCTCAGGTCTGGTTCAATCTGGGGATTTTTCTTTCTCCACTCAATCCATTTAACTGCACCTGCTTTGAGTAAAGTTAGATGCTCTCGATTTGCCATTTTCTCTTTTTTACTCCTGACGCCCACCCAGAGAATTTACCCGACCAGCGACACTTTCAATAGCCGTTAATGCTCCTGCTGCTCCTGCTAGGATATCCTGTTCTTGTCCACCTAAGTAAAGCCGTCCAAAACTACCTACAGCTTGAACTTCTAAAATGTTAATCCTCGCTGCTTTTTCCGCTTCATTGGCAGCTAGTGCGGCGTAAGCAGCAGGCTCCACTTCTAATACATACAGCGTTTGACCTGCTAGTAGTAGCTGTCCTCGGCGCGTGCGATTAATCAGTTGGGTTTGATAAGCATCGATGTTGCGGATAATCTGACTAGAAATAACCCGCGGTTTCAGACATTCCTCTCTTCGGACTCCCAGTGCCGCCAAAATAGCTTGACCAGCAGCTCTGGTTTCGCCTTGGGAGCTAGAATGAACTTCCAATAGTCCATATAGTCGTTCCACTACCTGTACTCCCGGACGGACAGAGGCAGATTTTAGGGCGATATCCGTAATTTTATTAATTTCGATACCAGGAGATATTTCAATCCACAGTGATGTATCTCCTGGTAATGGTAAGAAGCCTTGGGCTACTGTTCCCATATATGCTGCATGTTGAGGTTGCAGGCTGTCGAGAAATACGAAACTGCGTAATTCTATGCCCAAGATTTTGCTCTCCAGTGGTGAGGGTAAAAGTTATCTATATGCGAGATATAAGTGCCTAACTTGACAATATAGGGTATAAAAAAGCGCAAAATCTGTTAAACGGATCTACACCCGTATGTCAAATGGCAATTATAGAAGCTAATGCTTATTTAAAAGACCATTGTCGTCTTGGGATAAAATCTACTTTGAACGGACGACATAATTTTTGTTTAACACGGCTGCTTTGTAAACATCTTGACCCTTTTACATTACCCCAGTTTTACCCCAAATATTTCCCCAACATCTCCCAACTGGAATCGCAAGGAATTTAGATACCAATAAATAGACATCTTGCAAAAGTAACAAATGCCAAGATGTTGGTAAAAGGGACTCATGTTAAAGGGTAAGGGAAAACTCCATACCTTTACCCTTTACCCGTAACCCCATTCCCCACAAGTATTTTCACAAAGGCCCGTAAGTTCTTTTCTTTATCCTCCCAATCAGGTAAATAAGCAGATACAAAGCCCTTAAACACTTTGCCGTGGTTTTGGATTTCGGTGAGATCGGCAATGTTCGGCAAAAGGGGCGATCGCGATTTTTCTGGTATATCTATCAAGTACTGGGCAAGTCTCCTTCTGGTAAGACATTATCTATGCTGAGTACCCACGGTATGCCTTTGTCAATTGGAGAACTGAGAGTAATTTTAGCTCTATTGGCAAACTGTTTTAAGCGATCGGCAAATTGGGGAACAGTTTTCATGATATTGCGATAACTTTCCATGCTATTACAAATCAGGATCGACGTCAAAACGCCACTATTGATTTGGAAATACCAATGACAACTTGATAACAAAATCCGTGTCATGCGATCGCTAGGAGTTGAAATTCACGCAGCAGTGACAACAACACGCTTTCCTTTGCTCGAAAAACTGCCGATCGAGAGCGTCACTATCGGCGATTTGGAAGACTTTGAGCAATTGGCGGTTGGGTATGATTTACTCATTACCAACTCTCATGGAGTGGCGATCGCTTAACGTTTAAAAATTCCTCTCTATCGTCAAGGGATTCCGATTTTTGACCGCTTGGATAGTGGTCAGTTCTGCAAAGTTGGCTATCGAGGTACTATGCAACTTTTATTTGATATTGGCAATCTGTTTTTAGAGCAGGAAACAAAGGTTAAGCATTAATATTATTTATCATGCCAATGTTTCCTTCACTGACACAGACATTTTAAATCATGATGAAAAGGTTTGTAGAGTGGTGTGTTGAGTTTTCCTCTTGGTGGAATATTCGCCAGAGTAGAAAGTCTCTTTTGTTTATCGTTATGCTTACCTTGAGCGCGATCGCGACACTGATTTTGTCGTTCCCATTGAACGCTCAAATAAATCTGCCGTCAACGCCAAAAGCTGAGTTAAGGGGAGTGTGGTTAACAAATATTGATAGTGATGTGTTATTTGAGCGCGATCGCCTCAAGGGATCTTTGCAACGCCTTGATGAACTCAATTTTAACACCATATATCCGGCGGTTTGGAATTGGGGATATACATTGTATCCTAGTAAAGTTGCCCAAAAAGTTATCGGGCGATCGCTCGATCCCACACCCGGACTCAAAGGGCGAGATATCCTCAAAGAAATTGTCGATGTGGGACATCAAAAAGGGTTAACAGTAATTCCCTGGTTTGAATTTGGCTTTATGGCACCAGCGGATTCTCTATTAGCTAAAAATCGTCCCCAATGGCTCACCAGTCGCAGCGATGGGACTCGGATTGTCAAAGAAGGGACACATAATCGCGTTTGGCTAAATCCCTTTCGCCCAGAAGTACAACAATTTATTCAAGATTTAATCGTTGAAATTGTTAGAAACTACAATATCGATGGTATTCAATTTGATGACCATTTTGGTTTACCATCAGAATTAGGATACGATGCTTATACAGTAGCACTTTACAAAAAAGAACACGGTGGTAAAGCTCCCTCCAAAAACTTCAAAGATCCAGAATGGGTACGCTGGAGAGCTAATAAAATCACCGAGTTTATGAAGCGGGTATTTACAGCTATCAAAGCTACTAAAAAAAATTGCCTGGTTTCCGTTGCTCCTAATCCTCAGCGTCTTTCTTACGATTTCTTTTTAGCAGACTGGCAGAAGTGGGAACGGCTAGGAATCGTCGAAGACTTAGTTTTGCAGATATATCGTGATGACTTGAATGTTTTTATCAGCGAATTAGAGTATCCAGAAGTGAAAGCAGCCAAGAGTCATATTCCAGTGAGTGTAGGCATTTTGGCTGGGTTGAAAAACCGATCTATACCAATGCAGCAGATTCAAACACAAGTGCAAAAAGTACGCGATCGCAATTTTGCTGGAGTTTCTTTCTTTTTCTATGAAACCCTTTGGAATATGAGCAAAGAAAAACCTCAAGAGCGTCAAACTGCCTTTCAGAAAATTTTTCCCACACCAACAGCTTACCCGAATTTGCTAGCAGGTTGGAAACCTTTCAGTTAATTTTCCTCACAAGGTGTCTGTGAACACATCGCTTAATTTAAGCGAAGGTTCACCCCTTTGGGGTGACGCTCGCAAGCTCGCTAACGCTGCGCTAACGTCAGTCGCTCATGGGGGAAACCCCCAAGACTGCGCTGACTCACCGACAATCACTTAAGAATCTTTCATGGTAATTTAACTAGCTTGCTGTCCAAACCGTCTTTGTAAATCAGCCTCCGCTTCCTCAATAGTCATCGGCATCTGTTTTGGAGATTGGGCACGTCTCCTGTCGATGTAAATATGAAATGCTTCATCGTCGTTGCGATGCTCCAAAATATAGGTTCTGAGCTGCTCTAAAGGCATTTGTTGAAAGTTAGGTTTTGTCATAACCAAAGAATTTCTCCAGTTGGTGTTACCTCAGCTTCGATTGAATTATTCGCCAAGATATAAATATTTCTGGTGCGCTCGTCTAATCTTACAAGGTCTATTCTTTTATAAACTCTGGTAAGTTGAGCGCACACCCGAATTGCGGATATTGCTTGTTTGGGTGTAGGCTCCATAAACACTATCCTATTCCCAAACGCCCAGCCAGACCAGGAGTAAGAGGTAGAAGCGTGGTAATCATCAAGAAGAGAGCCAAAAGCCCCAAAGCGGCTCTAGCATCATCAGGTTCAGTGACTTCATTCAAGCTAGGGCGTTCTTGATCTCGTTGCAAAAAGAAAATTACGATCGCCCAATACATGGCAAGAGTATTACCGAGAGACACTAGCGCTAGTAAAATTAAAGTTGCGATCGTTGCTCGTCCTGCGGTTTTGCGTCCATAAATCGCCTGAATAATTCGCCCACCATCTAGTTGTCCTGCTGGCATCAAATTCAAAGCGTTAATTACTAACCCCAGCCAACCAATCACTACTAGGGGATGAACGCTTACCAAGGATGACTGCAACGCCGAACCAAGGACAACTCGCGCCAAGCTTCCCACCAAAATCGACCCTTGGAAAAACTGATTTGGCAATTGAAATAAACTACCTGGATGAGAAAGCAGCAAGCCTGTCACCAACATTAATAAAGAGACAATACCACCTACGGCTGGCCCTGCCAAAGCGATATCAAATAATACCTTGCGGTTGGGCAACAGAGACTCAAAGCGGGTAATTGCACCAAAGGAGCCAATTTGCACTGCGGGGAGAAAAAAGGGCCAGCTAAGGCGAATTTGGTGACGCTGGGCAAGTAACCAATGACCAATTTCGTGAGCTACTAAAATCGCAAATATTCCCGCGCCTATGGGCAAAGCTTCTTGAAACCGCCCTGGATTGCCAAAAAAATCAAAATTCAGCAGTAATCCCGCAGCTTCTAAACTTGTGGCGATGGTCGCTATCAACAGAACACCTGCAAAGGCTTTTTGCGATAACAACATCGGCCGGGGATCGTTGCGGCTCGGTAGGACAATTACCACAGGTCTACCGTCTGTATTTTCCACTAAAAACAGACGATATTTATCGCCAAGGCGTTGTTGTAAACTTGCAGTTAGACGGTTGTGAGTCTCTTCTGGTTCTCCCCGTAGATTGCCTTTAAAAATGGCTCCATCTTGGTAGGCGATCGTTTCTGTAGCAAAAAATGTATCGATACCGAAAATACCTTTAACTGCATTCAAGTCTTCTTCTGGTATCGGTGGGATCTCCGGTTTCAGTTCTGCTACTTTTGGTTGTGGGGAATTTGCTTCAAGTGAGGAAGCAGCAGCGAGTCTTTCTGTAGCACGTTGCTTGAGGATGGTATCTTGCCCAGCTTGGCGTAACTGTCTGCCCAAGTAGACGTACAATCCGGCGGAAGTCACCACTAAGAACAATATACCCGCTATATTGATGTAAATCCCTGCGGCAAACAATCCAAAAAACAGCAGCCAAGGAGTCATCAACACCACCGACTGTAACCAGGCTAAGATTCCCAGTTTACCAAAAGGTCTGGCGCGATAAAAGCCCCAGCCCAAAATGCCTAAAGCTACCAGTAGGATTGCCGCCAGGATAGAAGTTTCTGATAAAGTAAACATCTCCAAACCTTTGCTATTGAGACTAAGCCAGAACAAGTCCGGTATTGCAGATACACTTAATAATGTATAACGCCGCCTGTAATCTGCCCAAATTATCCCGCTTTGCGTGGGCGTAGCCAAACCCAGGCAACGGGTAAAAAAGTTTGTAGTCAGGACTTTAGTCCTAGATTTTTAAGCACGCTTTGTGCTTACTACAAACCCATCAAAATTAATGGGACAGACCACAAAGAGCGATCGCTATATGATGCGATCGCTCTCTCGTCCAATAATTAATTTGCTCAAACTCTATATGAGCGAAGTATTCTTCTAAGTCCAATAAAGAATTTCAGCATTTGGAAAGCGTTTACTAATCTCACTCTCAAAAAAGCTACGTAACGCCTTCATTGTGTCTTTCTCATAAACGTACTTCGTCCCGCCAAACTTATTACGCTTGACACTGCGTTTTGCCTCATCCATCTCTAATTTTGATTGCGGATACCAAGTTTGTAACACTTCTTTTGACCCAGGTGTGAACCGATGCGAGATTAACTCAAAGGTAAGGTTACAGTCAAAATCCAGTGCCTCGTTTATCTGCTCAAACAAACGACTATAGTGCATTTGCCAATCGTCTATCGGCATAATTGGCGCAATAACCAAGCCTACTGGATAACCGCCACCGCCACGCTCTTGTGGTAGCGCCAACCGTCGCAATGCATTCAGTCTGGATGCTACGGATGCCGTGCCACCTTCAAACTTACCAGAAATCGGTGCGGCATTAACGCTCATCCGACAGCGAGTATGCCCATTGTGTGGTAAATCGAGTAATCCATCCACAGCATCAAACTTCGATACCCAACGTAGATGTGCATTAGGACGAGTGCCAAAGTAACGGATACATTCAGCAAGACTTCCAGTTAAATGCTCAATACCCAATGGGTCTGTATAACAGCTAACTTCAAAACTTGTGGTTTTCCCCTGTTGTTCGTAGTTAGCTAAATTCTTTAATATCTGCGGTAAGTTAGCAAAAACGCGGATGACAGGTGGCCCCGACAAGCTACCCGCTAGGTAGCAGTATTGACAATGAGCCGGACAACCCTCGGCAAGGTGAAACTGCCAATCCGCAGAAGGTGGGATCGGACTCAGTTTAAAAGAACTGGGTGGTGCAGTAACCACCGCTAAGGTACGCTTGGCGATGTTATAAGTATCCCGCTCAGATTCACCACGCAGACCCTTCAGGCGGTTCTGTGATAGTTCTTCTATTGGTAAGTTGAGTGACTGCACACGTTTAAGAATCTGCTGCCCCCAATCCTCATCTAGGGCAGTAGGTGTAAACAGTACCCGTTCAGGTATCCACAACCTTGGCGATCTTGTTTGTGTATCTGATACTGAAACTTGGTCTGTAATGGTATTCAGCAATATCTTTCTCCGTTATTTAGTTTGCTGATTTCTGCAATTAATTTTCCAGGACTTGCTTAATTCGTCGCTCTAACAAATCAAGATCCAAACTGCCTTCATCACGGTTAATTCGGCGCACAGTCGAATTAACATTAGCTAAATTAACCAATAAATCTTGAAGAATTTCCTGCTGTTGACGGGCTTGAGTAACTTCGCGTGGTTCTTGTACTAAATCACGCACGATGGTATCTTCAGCGCGAGAGGCGATAATTGGATCGTTTTGCCCTTGAACGTGAACAAAGGTTCGTCGCCCAGGCCCTCGTTCTTCTTCTATTGGTATAACTGCTGTTACTTGATCAGAACGCACATATTTTCCAAATCCCAAATGAACTAGTTCTGATGAGAGTATTTTCATATAATTGAAGCGTTATTTTTATGTCTTACTTATATTGTAAAATCTAGGGAAGTGACTTAAAGCCATAGAACATACGGGTTATACCCAATTCACTGTAGTAGTTTCCTTTCCCAATTGCTGGTTGATATCTCTATTTCAGTCACACTATTCCTACCAGCTTTCGGACTTGTTCTGGGGTTTCACTGGCAGGATATTTATCTTGCTCTGATTTAATATCCTTATCTGCGATCGCGTCCACTTAGGCAAATGCCAGAACTGACAACAGTTAAATCAGTTTTAGCGATCGCACTACTATGGCGAACACCATCAGCAGTTGTCCAATCGACTGTCCAGTAATCGCTGCGATCGTGGAATTGATTTAAGGTACCGCTACAACCGTTGCTGTTTTTTCATCCACAGCCTGAAAGATGCCCCAACCTTCAAATGTTACTAGGCTTTGGGCTGAAGGTGTAAACCATTCCGGCTACCCGTGTGCAAACTCGTCCACCTTTGACGCAGGGCGCGAGAAATTGGGTGGTATGTAATTGTGCTTCTGCACTAGCTATTTGGTTGATTAGCTTACGGATGTCAGTCATCATTATCTCTATTTACGCATAATTACTCAAGATATTCTCAGTATTAGAGTATATAAAAAACATGATTGTCGGACAGTAAACCCAAAAAATAGAAAAATAATGACTACCCAAATACAACAAATATCAGAATCCCGAAAAAAGTTAGCATCTGCTTACCGTGCAGTTTACGCAATTGGAGTTTTGAGTATTTTTCTAAGCATAATATTCTTTGTTGCTGGTAGTCGATTGCCCGATCATCTAATATTGGTTTTTTGTTCTTTATTTATTGGTTTACTCTATTTAGTTCTAGGTTTTTTTGTACAACGTAAATCAAAAATTGCACTAGGTATTGCAGTAGGATTGATGTCGCTAAATGTGTTAACAGGCATTTTCAATATGATTCAAACTGGTAAACCGTTTGGCTTGATTGTTCCTATGATATTTTTAGGTCAGACTATAGGAGGATTTAAAGCTATAGAAGTATTAAAGTCAAAAACTTGAAGTTAATTTTAATTTTGTTAATCAACAGCCTCCTACTTATAAAGTAGTAAAATTCCTGCGTGCAAGTTGGTGGAGCATTGCGTGTTCTCAGTTACTAGAGGGACTCTGCTGGTGAGTTGTTACACACTCTTTAAAGGATGGCTACTTTTAAGCCTACCTCCCAGGTTCTTCGTACTCCCCGTTCACACACGCCCACTGTATTTGACAGTGTTACCTTTCCTCTCGTACTAGTATGTAGGCTCCAAGAGTTGGGTCACGCAGGATATTAATATAATACAAGATGCTACACAAGAGTGGAAGAGATGAAAAGAGAGATTTTACAGTAGTGCGATCGCTGCATCTTGTCAGCAGTATTTAAGGTTTAGCTACTGTCAAATAACTGTCTTTGAGAACAAATGCAAAAGAACCATTATTAATCATTCCAGGCGATCTAATTTGCCATACGCACATATAATAGATTACCTCTGAATCAGCATGATCCTTTGGGATGGCAAGCTTAATGGGTATATCTGTAATTCTAAAATTAGTTTCTTTGAATATAGGCAACTTGCTGGGAATAGACCAGTTTTTACTAAGATGTGTAAAAGATATTTTCTCATCTTTCAAACTAAGAAAGACATTATCTGTCATTGCTAAACCAGCAGAGTTAGATAACTTTAGAGCAGAATCTATAAATACATCCATTACAGCATAGGATGCAGGTTCTTCTGCTCTATTCTCTACAACAATAATCATATCTACTTCTTCAGAGAATGGCTGGTCTTGAGAAAACTGTATTGGGGCAGTATCTTGACCACTCAAATAAAAATGAAAGTGTAAATCAGGTGTTGTTGCTCTACGGAGAATATCTCTGATTTCATAATCCTCCATTGCGACAGACTCAAAATTAAAACGTTTGTAATATCTATTGTCGGCAGCTTGATGAGGCGCTATTGTTGTAGCTTGAGGAATTGAAACTACATACAATACATGACCTGGGCTAGTAGTAACTAGTTCTATTTGCTTAATAAGAAGTTCATTGATACGAGGATGAATGATTGAATTTATAATCTGTTCTAACCTCTCTTTTGACAATGCATTAGGATCAAATCCTGTATCAATTTCAGTGGGGATATGCCCATTTTCTTTTATACCGTAGATAATTATGCCTCCAGCAGAATTAGCAAAAGCTGAGACATCTTTGCTAAGTTCTTTTTTCTTTCCCTCAGTAAGTGGAAAGATTGCAGGGCATTCCTTATAATCAAGTTCAAGGCTTTCCTGAACTCTATCCTTAATCATAGAGAGAATAGTTTCTTCAGACCATTCTTTGAGTGGTGTCGTCATCGCTATCTTGAAAACTCGTAATTGAACGGAAAGCATTGCTTATCATTTATACTGACAAGCAATGCCACATTCTAACCTTACTTATCATCTCGCACAGGCAACGGCACATCCAAAATCTCCATCAGCAAATCCAGGCGAGAGGGGCGCGTCAGGAGTGGGACGATGTTCGGCAAACTGTAGTAGTCACCCGCAAAGGTGAACGTATCTACAGGTGCTTGCTGCTGCTTCAATTGACTCTCCACCCAGTTGTAATGAGTACCCACACGGACAATCACCACATTGGGCATTATCGCCAACTCCCGGCAGTAGTTCTTGTAGACTTCACCGAAGTAAGGAGCCGCATTTTCGCCCTCATCCGTCACCAAAATTATCTGGTCAACTACCTGCTTTTTCTTCCGCATTGCTTCCAATGCACAGCCGATGCTAGTACCACCGCCTGCCTTGATGTGCTGGAAGGCACGCTCCCAATCGCTTAACTCCTTGCCCTTTGCCGTAACAGCGTAAGGAATGGTGTCGAAGGCGTAGACAAACAGTTCTGCCTTAGTGATACCAGAGATTAGGGCAGCGAGTTGCAAACCCGTCGCGATCGCATTTTCCATTGAACCAGACTTGTCCACTAGTAAAGCAGTTGGACGAGCGATCGCACCACGCCGCTTTACCTGTTCGTTTGTCACCTTTTCCAGTTGAGCAACCGTGTCTGCGTCAAAATCTCCTACGTCTGCGGCAACCTGTGCTTTGAATGCTGAGACATGCCCACTCTTAGACGCTGCTTCTAGTTTGGAATCAATCAGCTTTTTAACTTGTGGATGATCCATTGCACCTCTAGTCTGGAGAGACTTGAGGTTGTTGATCGCTTCTTGTGGAGACATGCTGTTGATTAACGCCACCAAGACAACTGGTGTAAGTTGCTTGATTGCACCAACTGCGATCGTGTATGGAATTTTGAACTCCACAATCAGCTGTGCCTGTTCTGCGGCATTTTCTGCCTTAGCAAGCTGCTTCAGCACATTTGCCAAGGAACCCTCTGGAGGAGTATCGCCAAATAGAATCGCATTTGCCCGCTCATTTGGCTTGATGTGCAGTGAAGCGTATAAGTGCTTCATTGCTTTACGACCTCTGAGCGCAGCGCGATCGAACAGAGCCGGATTGCTCTCCCGTGCTTTTAGGTAACGCCGTACCGCAGTCCGAGCTGAACGAGGCAGTTTATTCTGCTGCTGCTTCATGAAGTCCACCACACGAGCCACCTGATAGGGTGGAAACTCTTGCAGCATCATAAATCCAGCATCTCGGTGTTCAGTCAAATTGCTAGTTAGCAAGTGAGCAACAAACACCTCCTTGTGGTCGCGGACATCACCATAACGCTGATACCAAACTGCCAAGTGTCCGTAGAAGATGGGATCGAGTTCAACAATTAACTGATGAATTTCTGCGACTTGCTCAAGTTTGCGGTGAGGAGTTGTCAGCAAACTGTTGAGCATTTCCAAACGCAGATCGCGTTCTGCGGTGTTCATTATGAACCTCCTCTAAGAATTTTGGATTTTGGATTTACGATTTTGGATTGCAATCAAAAATCCAAAATCTAAAATCTAAAATTGAAGGAGGCAGATGTTGCACGCGGGGCGATAAAGTCACCGCGCAAGTTGTGGAAGCATTGGATATAACTTATGCAGAGTTATGTAAGCTTCCGCGATCGGGGCGCGGCAACAACTGCCAAGTAAAAGGGACTGGGTAATGAGCGGAAAATTATCGAATTTGCTCTTACTCCCTAAAAGTAGTAGCTGCGTAAGCTGCCATCATATCTGCCGCTATTGCGACAGCACTTTTTGAAAGCAGCGACCAGAACCACAAAGACAAAGGTCATTGTTACCAAGTTTTTCCTGTAGTTCCTTGTCGCCATGAACAAGGCGATCGCCACGTTTAACAGCTTTTTCAGATGGGTAGCCACGACGACGTTTGCTCGATGGTTCAAAAGCAGAAATCGTCAAATTCGTCGAAATCTTCAGGCTCGATGTTGAAAGAATTAATCTTTTTCATCGTTCTCACCTCCATATTTAAATGAAATAAAATCGCTTCGTGCAAGTCGAAAAAGCTGTTGATTCACACACGGGATTTGAACCCGTAGTTGCTTGAGCTTCAGTCAAGTGCCTTACCATTCGGCTAGTATGTAAGCTTTTTCAGTTAGGGCACGAAGTGAAAATTTTAGATTTTAGAAAGTTGATTTAAAATAAATCGAATTTCTTTCTTGTTACACTGCTGTTTCTTAACAGCGTAAATCATTCGACCTGTATATGCCACAGAACGATGAATTATACCTTTGACAGCATCCGTCACATAATGGGTGGGTGGCGATGGCAAATCTTCAAAGGTAATTAAATACCAAATTTCGTTTAGCTTCTGGTATTGATGATAATTATCAATGATGACAATATCAGTTTGTTCCTGCTTTTGCTTCTGCTTTCGAGGTATTTTCTCGGCTGCACAAAGAATTCCAGTTTCAGGATGAATATAGAAGCGATCGCGGTGGCTTACATCTAGCTGATTTCGATACCCTTGGTAAGGCTTGCTATAAAAACCACCATCAATTATTTCTACATGCCGTTCAACGTAGTCCCACACATGATCGATAACATGCTGTCCTGCCATTGTGCTGGGATCTAATCGTTGACACAGTTGGCTGTAAACCTCATTCCAAGGCTGTCCGACTTTTGAGCGCAAAAATCTACGCAGAGGGCCGAGATGATCTGAAAGATACTTAGATTTATTTATTGGTTTAATCAGGTAAGAATTCAACAATCCATCCTGAATTGCATCCTGGGTGATTTTGTATAATTGCTTCTTAAAGCCAGTCACCTTTTTGAGGCTAATTCTCCTCCCACCGCGAGGACGCTCAATTACAATCTCGCTCAAACGATGTTCGCTCATATCTCACATTCTTTAAATGCAGTTGTACTAATTGAGTTGTTATTAAACATGAGTTAGCTAACATCATTGAACTCACCTCCGTATTGAGTAAAGGTTATAGATAAATACGATTTAAATAATTGAAATTCCGCGCAAGTTAGCAAAGCAGTTTTCACGATTGCCTTTACTAGTTTGGCTACGCTCCCATTAGCGGGAGCGGCAGGAATCGAACCTGCATTCCGTTGCCGGAGTGTGTGTAGACTTCACAAGTTAGGGCGCAGAATTGAGTCTTAAATCATTCCGTGCAAGTTCAAAAAGCTTTTTACAGCTACGGCCGCTCTTACCAAATATTGGCAGTGGGCACGCACGCTAAATCTGCGAGAGACTTAGAAATCATGCTTCGCTTAGTCCGATCGCTCGAACTTTACTACCTTAGGGCCGTTATGAATGTGTATGTATGCTTCTTCTGTTAGGGCACGGATGACTCTGAAATTTAACCATAGACAGCTTCAGGACGGACGATCAGATCGCCGGACGGCGATCGATTACGTAAGCAGAGAGGCGATCGCTATTCACATCTAGATGTCGAGCAACGCGCTCCTTCACTGCCAGATCGTTCATCCCTGCTGCAATTCCCAATTGTGTTTTTGGCACATCAACAGAACGTCCTTCAAATCGAATATGAACCATTACAATCACCTCTTGTTTTAATTACGAATTGATATTAGTGGATCTGATCGGGATTGAACCGATACCCTCCCTGTGAGAGTTACACTCACACCTCGTGCGAGTTGAAAAAGCTGTGGTTACACCGCAGGAATCGCACCTGCAACTTATCGTTTTAGAGACGAGCGCTCTACTATTGAGCTAGTATGTAAGCTTTTTCTGTCAGGGCACAAGTGACATCTGGGAACTCTACCGTTAGAGCTACAGACCCAAGGAAAGCATTATTGCAATGCTTTTGAGGAGGCTTTTTTTTACATACTACAAACGTAATACATAATTTGCATAATGTCAAGTGTCGGGATGAATCGGGCAATTGTCTTTGATGTAGTGTCCTTGATGTAGTGTCATCGAAACCATTGCCCGACAGCATCAACCATTTTTCACCATTTGGCACGAGCGCGGCGGAACCAATACCTTCTTTCATAACAGTCTTTTAACTCAACACCACAATCTTGGTTTTTATATCAAGTCCGGTTAATCACTTATGATTACCGCATCTGTGCAAAAATCCCAAAAGCCCCTTTCCCCCTGCTCCCTGCTCCCTGCTCCCTGCCCCCTGCCCCCTGCCTCCTTCACGACTTTGTTTTTAATTAAAAAGTATTGAATACAGTTGACAAATTCTTCTAATTCTAAAATTAAATTAGTAGTACCTCTAAAGTCTCGATCGCTAGCTAATTGTTCTAGTTTGTCAGTTGCTAAGTACATAGCTGTAGCTCCAATGTTGGCACTAGCACCTTTAAGGTGATGAGTTTCTCGTGCTATTTGCCCAAAGTCATCAGCTGCGATCGCTGCTTTAATTATCTCTAAACGGGGTTTAATATCTTCAACGCATATTTGCAATAAATTTAATTCAAATTCTCGATCGTTTCCTGATATCTGATGCAAGTGTTCCCAATCAATTGCTAAGTCAGTGGAAACTGTCTGTTCATACACACCTGCCTCTTGCTGGGAAACGATCGCACCTGTCCAATATTCTAAAGTCTGTGCCAATTTTTCTTTAAATACTGGCTTACTCAAATAGTCGTCCATTCCGGCATTTAGACAAGTTTCTTCGTCTTCTTTCATCACATTAGCTGTCATCGCAATCACTACAGGACGATGACCCAATGCAAAAGCATCCTCTTGCCAACGATGAATTTCTTTTGTGGTTTCCAAACCGTCGAGAATTGGCATTTGGCAATCCATTAAAATCAAATCGTAAGGAATTTTTTCTAAAAGCTGCAAAACTTCCTTTCCATTAGCAACGACATCAGCTTTATAGCCCAAACTCTGGAGTTGCTTTAGTGCTACTTTCTGATTCACCAAATTATCTTCGGCTAAGAGAATTCTTAACTTGGATTTAGTAGAAGGATTAGAGGGACAGGAAGTAAGAATACTTGAAGTTTCTGTACTCGGAATTTCTTCTGTAGCCTCTAGCTTTCTGCCTCTACACCCTTGTTCTGATTCCTGCTGAGTTTCTAAAATGGCATCAAGGAGTCGTGATGGCTTAATGGGTTTGAATAAATAAGTAGCAAATCCGATTTTGAGCGCCTGTTGTACTTCATCCCGTTGATTAGTAGAGGCGAGTAGAATCAAAGGGATCTTAGCAATTGCAGAATTGGCTGGAATTTGTTCTTTTATTGTTATGCTATTTGTTTGGGGTATTTGCATATCAACCAAGGCAACATGATATGATTTCCCCTGCTCGCTAGCTTGCTGAATAACTTTAACGGCCGCAGCAATACTGTCAGCTCTATCTACCTCCATTCCCCAATGAGTAGCTTGATGGGAAATGATTTTATAATTAGTAGTGTTGTTATCCACTACCAATAAGCGGCGATTTTGCAAAAGTCCCCGTTCGCATTTTGGCTCAACAGGCTCAACTTGTTTGGTAAAAAGCAACTCAAACCAAAACTTAGATCCTTTGTCCATCTGGCTTTCTACCCCAATCACTCCTCCCATTAAGGTTACAAGTTGTTTACAGATGGCTAATCCCAAACCGGTACCACCATACTTGCGAGTGGTCGAAGCATCCACTTGGGTAAATGGTGTAAAGAGTTTCCGTTGGTCTTCAGGGCTAATGCCAAGACCTGTATCTGTAATGGCAAAATGGATAGTGGCTGTAGTCAAAGAAAGCGATCGCAATTCGGCTTGTACTAATATTTCGCCAGCGCTGGTAAATTTGATCGCGTTGCTGATTAAGTTCATCAAAATTTGTCGCAGCCTACCAGTATCTCCTTTGAGTTGAGTGGGGACGTTGCGATCGATTAGTGCGGCAATTTCTAATCCCTTGTTATGGGCTGAGGGAGCCAATAATTCCACCACTTCTTCTACACAAGTGGATAGGTTAAAATCGAGAGTTTCGAGAGCCATCTCTCCAGCCTCAAGCTTGGAAAGATCTAAAATCTCGTTGATCAAACTTAAAAGAGCGTCTCCACTACTCCGAATTATTTCAATAAAATCTCGCTGTTCTTCGTCTAAGGGAGTATCTAACACCAAACTAGTCATCCCCAATACAGCGTTCATCGGAGTGCGAATTTCATGACTGATATTTGCCAAAAAGGCACTTTTCGTCTGAGAAGCTAATTCGGCTTGGCGACGGGCAATTTCAAGTTCTTGTCGCTGACGAGTTTCTGCTGCTAATAGTTGGGCTTGGGTTAAAGCAATACCTACTTGGTCGGCTATTTGCCGCAAAAGATCGGTTTCAAAACTAGACCAGTGGTGGGAATCGTCACACTGATGAACTATGAACAAACCGCGAAGTTCTTCTTTAACGAGAATGGGTACAACTAAATTAACTTTGACCCCAAACTGTTGCATTAATTCCAGATGGCTTTGTTCAACTTCCAGGAGATCCAAGTTATCCAGTCCGAAAATCTTGCCTTGACGGTACTGCTGTAGATGGTACTGGTGCAGATATTCTGCTTCAAAGTAGGGAGCGGCGTTGTTTTGCTCTTTGATTGCTGGTAAGCCAGAAACTACTGCTTCAACAACGGTGTTTGCAGACTGATCTGGCAAAAGCTGATAAATTAAAACTCGGTCAGTCTGGAGAATCTTTTGTACCTCTTCGACAGTGGTTTGGAGAATTTCTTCGATGTCCAAAGATTGACGAATCTTCAGGGTGATTTCGGTAAATAGTTGCGATCGCAAATTTTGGCGTTGTATTTCTTCTTCAGCCTGTTTACGCTGGATAAATTGCCCTACTTGCTCGCCGATAGAATTCATCGTTTTTACTAAATCTTCGTCAAGGGGCTGGATTTCCCGGTTGAAGCAGGTAATCACACCGAGGATTTTATTACCACTGCGGATCGGAAAACCAAAAGCTGCGTGTAGTCCTACTTGAGCAGCTATTTTGAAGTTAGGGAAATTAATATCTTTAGCGATATCAGCAATCCAAACAGATTCAGAACTAGCCCAAACCCTTCCAGGTAGTCCAATTCCGGGTGCAAAGGTGGTTTGCCGCTTCAGTATTTCAAACTCTTGCATTTCAATGGATGCTTTCTGCCAGATATCGAGAAAATGCAGCACATTTGCTTGCTCATCTACCATCCAAATTTCACCCAAATCCCATACCAAACTCTCACAGATTCCTTGCAAAATTTTGCGGGTAGCTTCGTTGATTGTGGCGGACTCTGCTAGGACGCGAGTTGCAACATATTGTGCTGTCAGATGCTGCTGTGTTCGTTTGCCATCGGTAATGTCAATGCCAGTACCAACAATGTACTCAATACGGCCTTCATGGTCTTTTAAATTGGTATTCGACCAGGAAATCAGCCGCCGACTACCATTCTTCATTACCCAATAATTTTCGTACTCATTGAATAATTGACCACATCGCATCTGCTCGAAAACTGCTTTGACCGGCTCCACTTCTTCAGGAATGAGGAACAAGTTCCAGCAACACCTACCTCTGACTTCATCAAAGGAGTAACCAGTCATTTGCTCACAAGCTTGATTGAAACGAACGATTTGCCCTTGAGAATCGAGAACTATTACCAACGCACCGACTGTATCAAGGACTGCTAAGATAAAGTTGCGTTCTTGATTTAAGGTTTCTTCTGTCCTCTTCCGCTCAATAACCTCACGATAGATCGAGTAGTAGACTACAGCAAGAACGATAAAACTTAGGCAAATAGCGATCGCCAATGTGAGAATTGTGTTCCGAGTCCAAGCTTTTGCTGCTTGTGACTGCTGTCGGATTCGTCCCCTGTCCTCGTTTTCCATCTCATCGATCGCTTTGCGGATATCATCCATGAGATTTTGTCGATCGTTTCTCAGCAGTACTTGCAACGCTGCCTCTAATCCCTTATTCTGGCGCAAATCGATAGTCTGTTTTAGTTCAGTAAGTTTAGCCGTTATCAGAAATTCAAGCGTTGCCATCTGCTTTTGTTGGTTCGCTCGATCTGCTGTTAAATTCTTCAGCTTGGCAATTTCTCGATCGACCTTACTCAGTGCTGTTTGATACGATTTTAGATAAAGTTTGTTTCCAGTGAAGATGTAACTACGTTGCCCAATTTCAGCATCCTTTACCTGCGACAGTATTTCCTCTTGGCTGTTAAGTTTTTTATAAGTATTTGTTACGATACTGCGATTAAAATTACTAAATACTCTTGTATTTTGATCGGAAACCACCCCAATCAAAACTAAAATTAGTGACGACAAACCAAAACTTGCTGCAATCTTTTTGAAAAATTGCTTGCGTACTCTCTGTGCCTGGTTGCTTTTCTTGGTAACAAGTACCAAACTTGCTAAATTTCGGCGCAATTCCAGTTGCTTTATGACTTGACGACCTAAAGTTCGTAATGCCTCTATTTGTTCTGGATTAAGTTCTCGCGGTACGTAGTCAATTACACACAGGGTTCCGAGGGCATATCCTTCAGGATTAGTTAAAGGTACACCAGCATAGAACCGAATATTTGGGTCAGATGTCACCAGTGGATTTGTTGCAAACCGTTCGTCATCTTTGGCATCAGGCACTACCAAAACATCAGGCTGGAGAATGGCATGGGCACAGAATGCGAAATCTCGGTGTGTTTCTGGGGCATCCAAACCGACTTTTGACTTGAACCATTGGCGATTTCTATCAATTAAGCTAATTAAGGCAATAGGAGTCCGACAAATATACGAGGCTAAACGAGTCAGATCGTCAAAGGTGGCTTCCGATGGCGTATCGAGAATTTTATATTGCAAAACTGCATCGATTCTCTGGGCTTCGTTATCAGGTAATGGTGCTTTCATCCTTGAGCCTTATCTACATTCTGGGGAGTGGGGAAATGAGGGGACAAGTGGGATCGGGAAGACAAGTTAGACAAGGGAGACAAGGGGACAAGGAGACAAGGGGGAATTATTGAACAAGTCTCTCCCAAGTCTCTCTGCTCTTCCTTGTCTACCTTGTCTCTTCTCCATGCTCCATGCCCAATGCCCCATACCCAATTTGGTCAATAAACTTACCTTTAATTAATGACAATAGTTTACTTAAAACCGTTAGCGTAATTTTACTGACTTATATGTTGTTAAATAATCGATCAAATGCTTAAGTCTCTGCTGTATTTTTTGTGGGCTGGTTTATTGGAAATTGGGGGCGGCTACTTAATCTGGTTGTGGTTGCGCGAAGGTAAGCCGTCCTGGTTGGGCATATTGGGCGGAATTGCTTTAGCTTTCTATGGGGTTATTGCAACTCTCCAACCAACAAATTTTGGCAGAGTCTATGCGGCTTATGGCGGCGTGTTTATCGCAATGGCAATGCTTTGGGGTTGGAAGGTAGACGGGGTAACTCCAGACCGCTACGACTTAATCGGAGTATGTTTAGCTTTAGTAAGTGTTTTAATTATCATGTTTGCTCCCAGAAGTTAAGTAAAATTTCTAGATTATTTTGAACTTTTATATAGGACTCATATTTGATTGCGTGAAAAAAACTCAGTACAGCTTTATTCCTTCTTCCCAGTCCCCAGTCCCCATTACCCCTTATCCCCAGAGGGGGCCCCACCATCCCCAGTCCCTAGTCCCTACGATTAATTCAGAAATCAAATCAGATTGCTATAGTGTTCCCTGTTAAACAAATAATAATCTCACGCAAAATTGCAAAAGTTTTTTCGCAACTAACCTGTTAGAAGCAGGCATCTAGATATCTACGTGTTTATGAGGGAAATATAAAGAGAACTGACGATGCAGCATTCTGCAACTAGATGAGGTATAGTTCTCCCTAACCCTCACGCTACTTGCTTCTCTCTTCTCTAAGATGACGATCGCGATCGCACGAGTAGGGTATTTCTGTACCTCATATTGGCGTAGCCTCTGTCTTTGCACCCTGTTCGCGATCGCCTGAGAAGTTGGAATTTGCTGCATATTTGGGCAAATTATCGGAAAATACTGACAATAATTTACAATACTCGTCACATATCACAATTATTTTGGTTTGTAACAGTAAGTAACTAAAAATTCGTAATTTTGTCCGGCTTGAATAAAATACTATTCTTCTATTCTTTAAAAAAAAAGATGCAATGTAATGATTGCGTGTTTATACGCTAATTTAAATCTTGGCAACTACAATCAGGTATATATTTTTGTTAACATTTCAAGAAAATTCAAGTTAAGTAACTTTCAAGACAAAAATGTGTCAATAAAAGTAATCAAATGTAGTTAAGGATACAAATTCTTGGTGTTTAGGAAGAAAAAAAAGTGTTGAAGAAAGTTGTGATGATTGGAGCTATCACCCTACTATTTTTAGGAGGGCCGTTGATGGGCAATGCTTTTGCCCAAACCCCAACTGCTGCCCCACCTACTGCTGATACTGGAGACACAGCATTTATGCTGATTTCAGCAGCACTTGTGCTGCTAATGACACCAGGATTGGCGTTTTTCTATGGTGGATTTGTGCGATCGCGCAACATCCTAAACACATTGATGATGAGCTTTGTGTTAATGGCAATCGTCGGAGTTACCTGGATTCTGTGGGGCTATAGTCTTTCCTTTGCGCCAGGTTTACCATTTATCGGTGGATTGCAATGGCTGGGTTTGAATGGTGTCGGATTAGAGATAACCGATTATCTCAAAGGGTCAAACCCGCCAGAAGTCGTCTCTTATGCCGGCACAATACCCCATCAGGCATTCATGATCTACCAAGCCATGTTTGCCATTATCACCCCAGCCTTAATTTCTGGGGCGATCGCAGAGCGGATGAGTTTTCGCGCCTATTCGCTGTTTGTCCTCCTGTGGTCAACCTTTGTTTACGCTCCTCTAGCCCACATGGTATGGGCGAAAGGTGGATTCTTGGGTTTGTACGGTGGATTGGGTGCCCTCGACTTTGCAGGTGGCACAGTAGTTCATATTAGTTCTGGCGTTTCAGCCTTGGTAGCTGCGATCGTCCTTGGCCCTCGGAAAACCCATCCCGATCGTCTTAGCCCGCCCCACAACGTTCCTTTTATTTTGCTGGGTGCTGGCTTGCTGTGGTTTGGTTGGTTCGGTTTCAACGCTGGAAGTGCCCTATCTGCTGCCAGTGGAACTTCTGGTAATGTAATAACAAATTTAGCAACAACAGCCTTTGTTGCTACTAATACAGCGGCGGCGGCGGCGGCTTTAATGTGGCTAATTTTGGAAAGCGTTTTACGAGGTAAACCAACCGCCGTGGGAGCAGCTACAGGAGCCGTCGCTGGTTTGGTGGGTATCACCCCCGCCGCTGGATTTGTCCCTCCGTTATCAGCGATTTTAATTGGTTTTATCACCGCCTTAGTTTGCTTCTACGCGATCAGTTTCAAGCACAAACTAGAAATTGACGATGCTTTAGATACTTATCCCGTGCATGGGGTTGGTGGTACAGTAGGGGCGATTTTGACGGCTATCTTTGCCACGACTCAAGTCAACGGAGGAGGTAAAGATGGAGTACTGCGTGGTAATTTGGGTGAATTGGGAGTTGAACTAGTAGCAATTGTCGTTGCCTATGTAATCGCAGGTGTTGGTACATGGATTATTCTCAAAGTTATCGATGCTACAGTCGGGCTGCGAGTCAAAGAGGAAGCTGAATTGCAAGGTATGGATATCAACGAACACGGCGAAGAAGGTTACAACTCCGAGTTTGGCGATCGTCCTACTCAATAGAGAGTGCTGAGTTAGAAGTTGGGAGTTAGGGGTTAGGAGTTTAGAGTTTGGAGGAAAGAACTTTCTGTTTGCTTCTCCAATCCCCAATCCCTAATCCCCAATCCCCAATTTAAGATTGTGTAATTTGCGATCGCTAGCGTTAAAATTTGATTCAAATAATTGGTAAATTTCGCTAGTCGTGTCTACATCTCTTAAAACCTTTCCTATCTGGGCATTTTTCTCGCTGTTAACCAACGGTATCCTAATGTTGGCGGTCATTCTGCTCATTTGGCAACAGCAGAGATTGGCCGCTTTTTTTGGGATAATCGCATCCCCACAGCCAATCAACCTGAATAATTCACCGCAAATTGCTACACCTGATTTAGGTCGCCGTCACCAACTCACTTATCAAGAATGGATAGATATCCTCAACCAAGAAGCCAAGGTCGCTGCTGACCAACATCCTCCGCATTTAACCATCCTGGCGGGAGATTCTTTGAGTTTGTGGTTTCCCCCTGAGTTATTACCCGAAGGTAAAAATTGGCTCAATCAAGGAATTTCTGGCGAAACCAGCAACGGACTCTTAAAAAGATTAAAAATATTTGACCGCACCCAGCCAGAGGTGATTTTTGTAATGATTGGCATTAATGACCTAATTCGGGGCATGAGCAATGCAGAAATTTTAGATAATCAGCAGCAAATTATCAATTATTTACGAAAGACTCATCCCACAGCGCAAATCGTTGTCCAATCGATTTTGCCACATGGGGCAGAAGAAGCAACTTGGAAAGGACGAGATAAACTATTGGCTGTTGCCAACAGTCGCATTCGGGAGTTGAATCAGCAAATACAAAGCATATCTACCAAAAAAGGTGTCAAATACCTCGATTTACATCCCCTGTTTACCAACAAGCAAGGAAATCTCCGCCGCGAATTTACTACTGATGGCTTACACTTAAGTCCTGAAGGCTATATGGTTTGGCGTTCTGCATTGCAGATTTATAGCGAGATTGAATTAAAACCCCAGCGTCAACGTCCTGCGAGAGAAAAAGGCTAAAGCCCAAAAAGAAGTAATATCTTTGAAGACAACTCTGTATCAATCGCGTCTAGGCGCGAGAAAATAAGAAATAGTGAGTTTAAGTAGACAAATCTAATGGATACAAAAGCTTTTAAGCGCAACCTCCAACATTCAGAAAATTACAATCGCAAGGGCTTTGGTCATCAAGCAGAAGTTGCCACGCAGTTGCAATCTGAGTATCAGAGTAACTTGATTCAGGAAATTCGCGATCGCAATTACACTCTGCAACGGGGTGATGTAACAATCCGACTAGCACAAGCCTTTGGCTTTTGCTGGGGTGTAGAACGTGCTGTGGCCATGGCCTATGAAACTCGTCAGCATTTCCCCACAGAACACATCTGGATTACTAACGAGATTATCCACAACCCTTCTGTAAATAAGCGGATGCAGGAGATGGAAGTAGAATTCATCCCCATTCAAGAAAAGAATAAAGACTTTTCTGTTGTTGGAATTGGTGATGTGGTCATATTACCCGCTTTTGGGGCTAGCGTTCAAGAAATGCAGATACTTCACGATAAAGGCTGCAAAATTGTTGATACAACTTGTCCTTGGGTATCTAAAGTTTGGAATACAGTAGAAAAACACAAAAAAATCGATTATACATCAATAATTCACGGTAAATATAAGCACGAAGAAACAGTTGCGACTAGTTCCTTCGCTGGCAAGTATTTAATTGTGTTAAATTTGCAAGAAGCAGAATATGTTGCTGACTATATTATCAATGGTGGCAACCGTGAAGAATTTCTGACAAAATTTGCGAAAGCTTGTTCAGCAGGATTTGACCCCGATCGCGATTTAGAAAGAGTTGGCATTGCTAACCAAACTACCATGCTTAAAGGCGAAACTGAGCAAATCGGCAAGCTTTTTGAGCGGACTATGTTACAGAAGTATGGCCCCACTGAGTTAAATCAGCATTTCCAAAGCTTCAACACCATTTGTGATGCCACTCAAGAACGGCAAGATGCCATGTTGGAATTAGTGGAACATAATTTAGATTTGATGGTAGTAATTGGTGGGTTTAATTCCTCGAATACTACTCAGTTGCAACAAATTGCCTTTGAGCGAGGAATTCCTTCTTACCATATTGATACTGTTGAACGCCTTAAATCAGTATCTTCTATTGAACATCGGCAATTAAATGGGCAGTTAATAACTACAGATAACTGGTTGCCTGATGGGGAAATTGTTGTAGGCATTACTTCGGGTGCTTCTACACCTGATAAGGTAGTAGAAGATGTAATTGAGAAGATTTTTAGATTAAAAGCAACGGCAGCACTAGTTTAAAAGTTCTCAGAGGGACTTTCAAATAAAAACATCCAATTACTTATGAGGTGGGCAGCATTCGACTGAACAAAGCCAAAGTCTTGCCCGCCTTATAAAAGTATTTTTGCTGTATTATGCAGACTGCAATAGATCGTTAGACCTCTTGGCATTTGTGCTTTTTGCACTCTTGGGGAAAAGGTTTTGGTTAAAGGGGAAGGGGACAATACAGAACCTTTTCCCCCTTCCCCCTTCTCCTTTTCCCGACAAATGCCAATAAGTCTATTATCTCCGGCTTTGCTCCTGGATTCAGAATAGCTGAATTCTTCTTCAATTGTTTGCAATTGCCAAGATAATGAGTGAGGTACAAGAACTGCATCCTTAACCTCTCTTTGCAAGCGAGGAAAGGACTATAATGTACCTTCACTACGATGAGGAAATACTATATTTATTCACACATCACGCGTTTTGAAAAAATTATAGATAGCAAGACCAATAGCTAAAAGCAACACTGCATGAATGAGATTTCCGGCAATATGAAGTGCCAGTCCTAATGCCCAAAAAGCAACCAGTATAACAACAATACCCCAAAGTATACTCAACATATTATTTGTTCTGAATTAAATCAGTTTTAATTTGTTCAAATATTTTACTCCCTAGCTTCACTTTTATCCATTTGCCTTAAGAAAGATTACTTTGAGTAATGGCACACAGTCATTTGCTATGCTTAATCTTTCGTTACTATTTAATTAGATAAAGATAACGGTTTTGAACTGTTAGTTAGCTGCCCCCATCACTACCTCAAGCAACAGAATTGCTTTATAGTCGGAGTCTGTGCGAGTTGCGCCATAATTGCCACTAATCAACCGCAACCGTCGTGCGATCGCCTGCAAGCTAGCAATTATTGAGTCACGTCCAAAAACGGCAATAAACCAGGGAATACCAGCAGCAGGCATCCAAAATTGACAGTAACTTTTGTAGGCATTTTCAATTAACTAATCTGTGGTTTTAATTTCCCCGTTTCCAACAAGCGGCAAGTTTTCTTTAACTAGCTATTTTGGTGATTCTGGCATGACTTTAGAGATTTGCAAGAATTAACGCTTCTAGCCATTAGGATAATAAATATCTCTACCGAAAGAACTATAAAAATTTCATCACGATTTCATTATTGGATGAAATCTTTAAAGGATAAATTCAGTTGCATGTCTTTCTTCAGCTAGAGATAAATTTTATAATATTTTTGATACTGATTGATTTATGCAAGACTCATATTGAATTTTTGCAAAGCTAGTACATAATAAGTACAAAGTCTGTTGAATATGTCTAGTCAAACCAATGTACAAGTACAAAGAATTAGAGCTATTGGCTTAACAGTGACAAACTGCGTAGGCGTAGCCCGTCGTAGACATCGCTCTTTGGATTTCTATACACAAGCACTTGCTTTTGAATTAGTTTCTGACATTACTGTTGAAGGACAGGATTACAGCGACTTAGAAGGTGTGACTGGGGCAAAAATTCGCATTGTCACTTTGCGATTAGGTGATGAACTTATCGAGTTGATGGAGTATCTTAATATTCAGGGTAAATCCATCCCCAGCGATTCACAAAGTAATGATTTGTGGTTTCAACATCTGGCGATTGTAGTGAGTGATATGGATCGTGCTTATGCTCACTTGCGTTCATTTCCCATTGAACCAATTTCAGTTGCTCCCCAGACAATACCACCTGAGAATAAAGCATCTGGTGGTGTCCGCGCTTTTAAGTTTAAAGACCCTGATGGTCATGATTTAGAGTTAATTTGGTTTCCGCCTGATAAAGGACAAGATAAGTGGCATCAAAATAGTCATCGCTTGTTTTTGGGAATCGATCATAGCGCAATCGCTATTTCCAATACCGAGCAGAGTCTACACTTTTATCGCGACCTTTTGGGAATGCAAATTGATAGTCGCAGTCTCAACTGGGGTGCAACCCAATCTCGCTTGGATAATTTACCAGGAGCCGAAGTCAAAATTACAGCACTACGACCTGTTCAAGATGGTATGGGAATTGAACTGTTAGACTATATTGTGCCTGAAAAAGGCCGCCCAATACCGAGTGACTGGAAAAGCTGCGATATTGCACATATGCAAATTGAGCTTGTCGTAAATAATCTTGAGCAGTTAGTGGATAAACTACGGCGTAACGGGGTTGAATTTGTATCGTCGCGGATTGTACAGTTTGCAGATAGTACAAGTCCTTATCGGCAAGGTTGTTTAGTTAAAGATCCTGACGGACACGCAATCTTGCTAATTGCGGAATCTTGATGTGGGAAGCGGTAGGTCGTTGATTGGCTATAATGCTTGTAGTGAGTAGGACATAAATAAAAATGTCAGAAAAAACTTTCGATATTGCTTACTTATCTGATAATTTACTTGAGTTATTATCAGATATCCAAAATAATATTGAAATTACGCTAACTCGTCAAGGGGTTCCTTGGGCAAAGGTTTTACCTCTGTCTCAAGCAGAGTCTATAGTTGAAAAAGCAAGTTTAAATCATGGCTCGATGGTGATGATTAGTGAAGATATCTTAGAACCCAGAGTTGCAGGTTTTTGGCAAGGACAGGTTAAGATTTCTGATGATTTTGATGAAACTTCCGAAGAGGTGATTGCTGCTTTTTATGGGGAAGATTAATGAGTTTTCTGCTAGATACTCATATCCTGCTATGGTTTTTAGAAAATGATTCTAAGTTGTCAAATCAGGTACGAGAGATAATTACTAATCCTGAAAATTTAATTTTTGTCAGTGCTATTAGTGCTTGGGAAATTTCGATTAAACAGTCTTTAGGAAAGTTAATAGCTCCTAGTAATTTAGAGGAGGCTTTGCACTTTAGTCGATTAGAAGTTTTAGCGATTACGTTGGCACATGGAATAAAGGTTGCTGATTTGCCAATGTATCATAAAGATCCTTTTGATCGGATGTTAATTGCTCAGGCTTTGGTAGAAGGTCTAACGATAATTACTGTAGATCAAAAGTTTAAATTTTATGATGTGGCGTTGTTAATAACTGAATCATAAATATGATAATTCACCTTCCAAAAATCAAAGTATCCAGCGAATAAGCACCAGGGCCTAAAACCGCGATCGCAATTAGCATAACGCAATACATAAAAGCCTTTTCCCAACTTGGGGGTTCACCTTGTCCTAAAGCACCTTGATATTGTTCTTGAGGAATTAAGTATGGATCTTGAGCTACAAAAGGCTTACTTCCAGAGATGTGCAAATATATCGCAAAAATCATTGAGCAAAGAATGGGCAAAGTTGCTAAGAGTGTGAGGAATCCAATAATCAGAAAAATTCCGCCACCTAACATTGATGCAGCTGATAAAAAGCAAAGAAAGACAGGCATTTTTAGAGACTCAGCCCACCGTCGAAGATGCGTTATCTTGGGATAGCCATGTAGTATAAACAACCAGCCAAGGCTAACTCTGAGAAGTAAAAGTGCCAATCCTGGAAATCCGTCAGGATACACAGGAGAAAGTGAACTTAACAAGTGTGGACTTAGCTGTGGGAAATTAAATGCAGCTAGGAAAACAGCGATCGCTACACCCAACCCAAATTGATAAATCATAGTTGTACACCACGGGTATTAAAGTCGATAACATATAACGAATGACCGGCTGTGATAAATAGGCGATCGCCTTCTTTACCACCGAAAGTCAGGTTAGCTGATGTCTCCGGTACAAAAATTTTTCCTAAGCGAGTTCCATCGGGGGCGTATATCTGCACGCTATCTTGAGAGGTAGTAAAAACATTGCCATATTCGTCAACCCGCAGTCCATCTGGTTGTCCTGGCTCAATGACTGCAAATACACGCCCATTCTTTACATAGCGCTTGCCTACAACCTCATAGACGCGAATATGATGAGGCCCCCCAGGAATATTAAACGCGGCTGTATCTGAAACATATAAAAGGCTTTCGTCTGGACTGAAAGCCAACCCATTAGGGCGCACCATGTCTGTTACTACAGGATAAATCTCAGCAGTTACCGGGTCAAAGCGATATACGTAACTTCCAGGTTGTTCCTGTTCGCCGCCGTAACCTTGATTTGGCTCGGTAATCCCATAAGGCGGATCGGTGAACCAAATTGTGCCGTCGCTTTTGACTACCAAATCATTTGGACTGTTCAGGCGTTTGTTTTGGTAGCGATCGACTAAAACCTTCCATTCACCGTCTTGTTCGCATCGGATAATAGCACGCAAACCAGAGGAACACGCAACCAGACGACCTTCCAAGTCTCGATAATTACCGCTTTGGTAATCAGATGGATCTCGTAAGACAGTCACATTGTCAGTGGGACTCCACCGCAACAGGCGATTGCCGTGAGCATCACTCCATACAACACTGTCATCTTCATGGAAGTAAACAGGCCCCTCGCTATGGACTGCACCGTTGGCAAGCTTTTGAAGTGAGGCTTCTGGGCGTACAATAGCACGCAGGCGATCGTCATAAATCTCAATGGCTTCAGGCATAGAAATCTTCTGTTATTTAACTTGGCTACTGACGATAAATAGCAGGTCTAAATTAATACTAAAATACTGTAAATGTATATTTAATATCGTGTAACAAAATGAATGTAAAATTTCTAGCTATTTTCATCAGTTACTAAATACAAAATTGAAGTTAGTTATTACAAAATTAATTCTATTTTCTTACTCTCAAATAACATTGCACCATAGATATAGATTGCACCAAAACAGACTATTTTTGTTAACAGCAAAAGTATTTGTATTAAAAACTAAATATTTTTTCAGACAATCAAATTGCTGGTTTAGCAAAAAATGTCAAGTTAAATTTATTTGTTAATTTTCTCAAGAGATTATATGGTTAATTCACATAATATAAAGAAAAAATGAAATTAAAATGAAATATTAACCTGTCTTTAGACATAAATAAATATTAACCCATTAGAAAGAAGCAAGATTGTAGTTAAAGCTTTATTCTAAGCATAAGAATCTGTCTTTAGAGCTATTTAAATTTTGATAAAACTTATAAATTAACTTAAAATATTGCCAAATTACTTTGTGGCATCAAATAAATTAAACCGTAATTAATATGAAATTACTAATTATCAATTATGACTAGCATCACGGAACATTACGACATCATTATTATCGGTACAGGAGCCGGTGGAGGTACATTAGCCCACCGCCTTGCACCCACAGGTAAAAAAATTCTAGTACTGGAAAGAGGCGACTTTTTACCGAGAGAGAAGGCTAACTGGAATCCAGAGGAAGTCTATCAAAAACATCGTTACCATACACATGAAGAATGGTATGACAAAGAAGGTAAAGCCTTTCAACCTCAGACAGGCTACTGGGTTGGTGGCAATACCAAA
Source organism: Nostoc sp. DedQUE04 (assembly GCF_034530995.1). Lineage (NCBI taxonomy): Bacteria > Bacillati > Cyanobacteriota > Cyanophyceae > Nostocales > Nostocaceae > Nostoc > Nostoc sp. DedQUE04. Next base: position 158,037 of record NZ_JAVRCA010000006.1, read on the forward strand.
CTCTACGGTGCAGCCCTAATTCGATTCCGGGAGCGAGATTTTGAAAGGGTAATTCATAAAGGAGGAATTTCTCCAGAATGGCCTTTGAAGTATCAAGACTTTGAGCCATACTACACCCAAGCAGAAAAGCTGTATGACGTGCATGGACAGGAAGGAGAAGACCCCACCGAACCACCTCGCAGCGAACCATATCCCTATCCGCCAGTGAGTCATGAGCCAGATATGCAGTCCCTTGCTGATGGCATTCGGGAACTAGGTTATTACCCATTTCATTTACCACTAGGATTAAAGCTCAATGAAAGCGATCGCACCAAGAGTCCCTGCATTCGCTGCGATACTTTTGATGGATACCCTTGTCTCGTACACGCAAAAGCCGATGCCGATGTCAACGCCATTCGTCCGACTCGTGAAAAATATGCCAATGTTACTCTCTTAACTAACGCCAAAGTTTTGCGGCTGCATACCAGTGATTCGGGGCGAGAAGTGACGAAGGTAGAAACTGAAATTGCAGGAGAGCAACATTGGTTCACAAGCGATATTGTGGTTGTTGCCTGTGGTTCTGTCAACTCAGCGGCTTTGCTGTTACGCTCTGCTAATGACAAACATCCCAACGGATTAGCAAATAGTTCCGATCAAGTGGGGCGGAATTTCATGAAACAGTTGGAAACCGCGATCGTTTCCATACATCTAGAGGTGAATCACGCCAACTTTCAAAAAACGATCGCGGTCAATGATTTTTACTGGGGAGAGCCGGATTTCCCTTATCCGATGGGCATGGTGCAGAATACAGGTAATGTCCTAGCTGATATGATTCCCGGAGAAGCACCGCCACTGATGGCTCCATTTGTCAAGCTGATTCCTCATTTTGAGCGCCATTTGCTGGCCGAGCGATCGGTTGGCTGGTGGTTGCAAACAGAGGATTTACCAGACCCGAATAATCGGATTCGGGTGGTAGGCGACAAGATTCATGTTGACTATACATTGAATAATATTGAAGCAAGCGATCGCTTAATTCACCGATGGACATCTGTACTCAAGTCAATCCCAGGTTCTGCTAAACACGTCTTGCCATTTAGCATTTATCCCCGCACTCATATACCAGAACAAGCAGTTGCTCATCAATGCGGTAGTTGTCGATTTGGCACAGATCCTAAAACCTCAGTACTGGATCTCAATTGCCGTACTCATGATGTCGAGAATCTTTATGTTGTAGATAGTAGTTTCTTTCCGTCAAATTCGGGAGTTAACCCCACGCTCACGATTATGGCAAATGCTTTGCGCGTTGGCGATCTGCTTACAGCAACGCTTCCCTAACGCATAGCTGAACGATTGTAGGACTTACGCACTGAAGCCTGAAACCTAGATCCCCCCTAGCCCCCCTTAAAAAGGGGGGAACTTCTAAAGCCCCCTTTTTAAGGGGGTTGGGGGATCTGAGTGCGTAAGTCCTGGATTGAAGTAGAAAGCTAGTACACCTGAGCCAGAAGTAGTTTCATGCTGATTATAGTTTCAAGGAGAAACAGATTATGAACGAAGAACACTCTACTTCTAACCAAGAACATGAAAATCAAACGCCCCCAAATACTCATCCTATTGCAACAGGATTGGGAGCAGCTGGAGGCGGAATTGCCGGAGCCGCACTAGGCCGCTCAATTGGTGGTAAGGTTGGTGCTGCAATTGGTGGCGTTGCAGGTGCGATCGCACTTGGAGTTGCAGCCAATGAACTGGCAGGATACACCGAGCAATTCATTGAAGAACTCCAGCCGACAGTAAGCTTAGGATTAGGAGCAGATCGCAAACCAATTGAATTACCTAGTCACTATAGTTGGGAAGAACTACAAGCACTATCAAAGCCTCAAGGGGAAAAAATCTAGAACCGCAAAGTTTGCTAGAGAATGAGTTCGACAAGCCCTTTTTTGACCTCTCCCCCAACCCCTCTTGGACACCCAGAGGAAAGCCAAAACCCTAATTATCTCGTTGCTCCTCCCTTTCCCCGTGGGAGAGGTTCATCGAACTCACGTTCAATTACATCGAGGATAACGATTAAACAACCACAAAATTATTGTTCGTTAGTGACAACCCAGGAGATAATCCGGCAAATTGTACCTGAGTAAATGCGCCTGCACTACCATCAGAGTCAAAGAACAATGCACCTGTAGTGGAGTTATAAATAAATCGCTGGCTACTAGTAGTTGCGGATTCTCCAAGTGTAAACTGACTTGCTTTAAGTACACCTGCTGATAAACTGCCACCAAAACCAGCAGCCGACACCTGAATTATTTCATTCGGTTCATTAACGGCACCGAAATCACGTATCAAATCGAGACCTTCATCGAAACTATTGAAAACAAAGGTATCAGTACCACCTTCTCCAAAGAGGCGATCGTTACCCTTGCCACCGATGAGGATACCATCGCCACTGCCACCTGTGAGAGTATCATCACCATTACCACCTATGACGGTGTTATTACCAGTCGCACCAGAGGCGATCAGGGAATCATTACCATCGCCCCCATCTAATATGTTGGCATTTGAACTGCTGACATCTAATGTATCGTTACCAACACCACCGTTGAGGGTGTTATTACCTGAGGTATAAGAGGCGATCAGGGAATCATTACCGTCGCCCCCATCTAATAGATTATTGCCTGTTGAACTGCTAACATTTAATGTATCGTCACCAACACCACCGTTGAGAGTGTTATTGCCAGATACGCTACCCTGAACGTAATTTCCGAATTCATCTTGAATGTAACTCAAGACCTTTAAAGAATCGTTACCATCGCCTCCATTGAGGAGGTGATCCCCTGTTGAAAGACTAATATCTAAGAAATCTTCACCAGCGCCGCCATCTATTGTATCGTTACCATTGCCTGAGCGGAGCGTATCATTACCAGTGCTTCCGACTAGATAATCATCGTAGTTTGTACCTGTGATATTTAATTGTTCGATATTCTTGTAACTAAACACTGTTGTGTCCGGCGTTGTTGAAATTACTACAGTGTTATTAGTAGGGTTGAAAGTCGAAGTAATTCCGGTGGTAGCACTGCTATAACTCAAAGACAAAAAGTCGTTACCTGTTCCCCCGTCTACTGTTTGAGTTACTAACGTCGATAGGGAGCCGAAATTAAAGGAATCATCGCCATTGCCACCATTGAGGATATTATTGCGATCGCCACCATCGAGAGTATCATTGCCATCGCCCCCATTGAGAGTATCATTGCCATCGCCACCCCTCAAAATATCATTGCCACTTAAGCCTTCAATAATGTCATCACCTGCTTGACCATTGATGACATCATTTGAATTGTCAAATCCACTAACATTGTTGTCTAGGTCGTTTAGGAAAGTGACTGTATTTTTTTTAAAGACAGTGTTTTGGGTGAAGTTGGCATCGAAGACATCAAAGCTGTCGGTGATGGTAGTTTGCCCATAAAACAGAATATTACCTAAATCTACAGTGGCTCCAGTAGATTTGGTGAGGTTATCCAAGTTTTCCAGGGCAAAGTTTTCCAAGATGAATCTGGTATCACCATATCCTTGAAAGCTGATTGACAAACTTGTGCCATTCTGGGTGAGAAGCAAATTTTTGGCAGTGAAACCACTATTGTTCTGGAATATTAGAGTATCCACTTCGGCTATGACTGCTGCTGTGGGGTTTGTTCCTTTACCTACTCCAGTAAAATCAGCGATTGTAGTAGTGCCAGTATTAATTATGTCGAGGTATCTGTAAGTATCAGTTGCGTTGCTTAAGCCATTGTAAACAAATTTGTCCTTCCCACCGCCGCCTGTGAGGCTATCCTTACCACCACCGCCTGTAAGGCTATCATCGCCATTACCACCGTTGAGGGTGTTATTACCAGTGGCACCAGAGGCTGTTAGAGTATCATTGCCATCGCCTCCAGAAAGCAGGTTCTTGCCAGATGAACGAGAGCCGAAGTAGGAGTCAAAATATTGGTAAACATAGCCAGAGATGTCTAGAAAATCATTGCCATCGGCTCCAAAAAGCAGGTTATCGCCTGACGATCCACTAGCGCTCAAGGTATCATCACCAGCACCACCTTTGAGGATGTTATCGCCTTCTGAGCCAGAGATAGACGCTGAATACTCTTCACTGCTTCCACTCCCAGAGATGGAGAGAGAATCATTGCCGTCGCCTCCATCTAAGAGGTTATCGCCAAATGAACCGCTAGCATTTAAAGTATCATCACCAGCACCACCGTTGAGGGTATTATTGCCTAAAGAGCGATCGTCGTAGTCTAGTAAGTAGTAGTTGTATTCGTCGCTGCCAGAGGTGGAAAGAAAATCATTGCCATCGCCACCATTAAACAGATTATTGCTTGAGGGAGAGTCAGCATACAGAGTATCGTCACCAACACCACCGTTGAGGGTATTATTGCCTGCACCACCCCTCAAAATATCATTGCCACTTAAGCCTTCAATAATGTCATCACCTGCTTGACCATTGATGACATCATTTGAATTGTCAAATCCACTAACATTGTTGTCTAGGTCGTTTAGGAAAGTGACTGTATTTTTTTTAAAGACAGTGTTTTGGGTGAAGTTGGCATCGAAGACATCAAAGCTGTCGGTGATGGTAGTTTGCCCATAAAACAGAATATTGCCCAAATCTACAGTGGCTCCAGTAGATTTGCTGAGGTTATCAAGGTTGGACAGGGCAAAATTTTCCAGGATAAATCCGGTATTACCAAACCCTTGAAAGTTAATTGACAAACTTGTGCCATTCTGGGTGAGGAGCAAGTTTTGAGCAGTGAAGCCACTGTAGTTCTGGAAACTTAGGATATCTACTTCGGCAACGACTGCTGCTGTGGGGTTTATTCCTTTACCTACTCCACCGAAATCGGGGATCGTATTAATGTAGTTTGAGCCGCCGTAAAGAAATATATCGTTGCCACCGCCACCAGTTAGAGTGTCGTAGTTATCGTAGTAATCTAAAGTGCCCTGTAGGGTGTCGTTACCGCTAGTTCCAATGATAATTGCCATAAGTTTTTCCTGATTGAATCGATTTTTGGAGTAACTTTAATTGTCAATAATCGAGTTAGTGCTGTTTGATGGCACAAATAATGTGCCAAAAGTTAAAGCTTTCAGCATACTTTATTCAATTACATCTTTGAGGATAACGATTAAACAACCACAAAATTGTTGTTGGTTAGTGACAACCCAGGAGATAATCCGGCAAATTGTACCTGAGTAAATGCGCCTGCACTACCATCAGAGTCAAAGAACAATGCACCTGTAGTGGAGTTATAAATAAATAGCTGGCTACTAGTAGTTGCAGATTCTCCCAGTGTAAACTGACTTGCTTTAAGTACACCTGCTGATAAACCGCCACTAAAACCAGCAGCCGACACTTGAATTATTTCATTCGGTTCATTAACGGCACCGAAATCACGTATCAGATCGAGACCTTCATTGAAACTATTGAAAACAAAGGTATCAGTACCACCTTCCCCAAAGAGCCAATCATTACCCTTGCCACCGATGAGGGTATCATTACCATTGCCACCTTTGAGGGTGTTATTAGCAGTGGCATCAGAGGCTATCAGGGAATCATTACCATCACCCCCATCTAATATGTTGGCCCTTGAACCGTTAACATTCAATGTATCGTCACCAACACCACCGTTGAGGGTGTTATGACCTGAGGCATCGGCAAAGAGAAAATCATTACCATTGCCCCCATCTAATAGATTATTACCAGTCTCATAAGAGGCTATCAGGGAATCATTACCATCGCCCCCATCTAATATGTGGGCACTTGAACCGAAAACATTCAATGTATCGTCACCAACACCACCGTTAAGGGTGTTATTACCTAAGGAAGAATAGCCAGAGAAGGCAGAGAGAAAATCGTTACCATCACCCCCATCTAATAGATTATCGTCTGTTGAACCGTAAACATTCAATGTATCATTACCAATACCACCGTTGAGGGTGTTATCGCCCGATATGCTACCCTCAACAACATTTCCGAATTCGTCGTAAATGTAACTCCAAGCCCGTAAAGAATCATTGCCATCGCCTCCATTGAGGAGGTGATTTCCTTTTGAAAGACTAATATCTAAGAAATCTTCACCAGTGCCGCCATCTATTGTATCGTTGCCATTGCCTGAGCGGAGCGTATCATTACCAGTGCTTCCGACTAGATAATCATCGTAGTTTGTACCTGTGATATTTAATTGTTCGATATTCTTGTAACTAAACACTGTTGTGTCCGGCGTTGTTGAAATTACTACAGTGTTATTAGTAGGGTTGAAAGTCGAAGTAATTCCGGTGGTAGCACTGCTATAACTCAAAGACAAAAAGTCGTTACCTGTTCCCCCGTCTACTGTTTGAGTTACTAACGTCGATAGGGAGCCGAAATTAAAGGAATCATCGCCATTGCCACCATTGAGGATATTATTGCGATCGCCACCATCGAGAGTATCATTGCCATCGCCCCCATTGAGAGTATCATTGCCATCGCCACCCCTCAAAATATCATTGCCACTTAAGCCTTCAATAATGTCATCACCTGCTTGACCATTGATGACATCATTTGAATTGTCAAATCCACTAACATTGTTGTCTAGGTCGTTTAGGAAAGTGACTGTATTTTTTTTAAAGACAGTGTTTTGGGTGAAGTTGGCATCGAAGACATCAAAGCTGTCGGTGATGGTAGTTTGCCCATAAAACAGAATATTACCTAAATCTACAGTGGCTCCAGTAGATTTGGTGAGGTTATCCAAGTTTTCCAGGGCAAAGTTTTCCAAGATGAATCTGGTATCACCATATCCTTGAAAGCTGATTGACAAACTTGTGCCATTCTGGGTGAGAAGCAAATTTTTGGCAGTGAAACCACTATTGTTCTGGAATATTAGAGTATCCACTTCGGCTATGACTGCTGCTGTGGGGTTTGTTCCTTTACCTACTCCAGTAAAATCAGCGATTGTAGTAGTGCCAGTATTAATTATGTCGAGGTATCTGTAAGTATCAGTTGCGTTGCTTAAGCCATTGTAAACAAATTTGTCCTTCCCACCGCCGCCTGTGAGGCTATCCTTACCACCACCGCCTGTAAGGCTATCATCGCCATTACCACCGTTGAGGGTGTTATTACCAGTGGCACCAGAGGCTGTTAGAGTATCATTGCCATCGCCTCCAGAAAGCAGGTTCTTGCCAGATGAGCGAGAGTCGAGGTAGGAGTCAAAATATTGGTAAACATAGCCAGAGATATCTAGAAAATCATTGCCATCGGCTCCAAAAAGCAGGTTATTGCCATTTGAACCACTAGCACTCAAGGTATCATCACCAATACCACCGTTGAGGGTATTATCGCCTTCTGAGCGAGAGTTAGACGCTGTGAACTCCTCACTGCTTACACTTCCAGAGATGGAGAGAGAATCATTACCATCGCCTCCATCTAAGAGGTTATCGCCAAATGAACCGCTAGCATTTAAAGTATCATCACCAGCACCACCGTTGAGGGTATTATTGCCTAAAGAGCGATCGTCGTAGTCTAGTAAGTAGTAGTTGTATTCGTCGCTGCCAGAGGTGGAAAGAAAATCATTGCCATCGCCACCATTAAACAGATTATTGCTTGAGGGAGAGTCAGCATACAGAGTATCGTCACCAACACCACCGTTGAGGGTATTATTGCCTGCACCACCCCTCAAAATATCATTGCCACTTAAGCCTTCAATAATGTCATCACCTGCTTGACCATTGATGACATCATTTGAATTGTCAAATCCACTAACATTGTTGTCTAGGTCGTTTAGGAAAGTGACTGTATTTTTTTTAAAGACAGTGTTTTGGGTGAAGTTGGCATCGAAGACATCAAAGCTGTCGGTGATGGTAGTTTGCCCATAAAACAGAATATTGCCTAAGTCTACAGTGGCCCCAGTGGATAAGCTTAGGTTATCAAGGTTTTCTAGGGCAAAGTTTTCCAGGATAAATTTGTAATAATCAAACCCTTGAAAGCTGATTGACAAACTTGTGCCATTCTGGGTGAGGAGCAAGTTTTGGGCAGTGAAGCCACTATTGTTCTGGAAATTTAAGGTATCTACTTCAGCAATGACTGCTGCTGTGGGGTTTGTTCCTTTACCTACTCCACTGAAATCAGCGATCGTACTAATGTAGTTTGAGCCGCCGTCAAAAAATATATCGTTGCCACCGCCACCAGTTAGGGTGTCGTAGTTATCGAAGACATCAAAAGCGCCCTTTAGGGTGTCGTTACCGCTAGTTCCAGTGATAATTGCCATAAGTTTTTCCTGATTGAATCGATTTTTGGAGTAACTTTAGTTGTCAATAATCGAGTTAGTGCTGTTTGATAGCACAAATAATGTGCCAAAAGTTCAAGCTTTCGGCATACCTTATTCAGTCTTTAGATAGAGTCGCAAATTGTTTATTAAAGATTTCCTCTTTAATTCCCTTACAAACATTACTTATCCCAGTATTGAAGACTATCTAAGCCTTAAGCACTATACAAAATTTAGTTGGTTTGTCAACGCATAAGTCTTACTAGTTTCAAAATAGGTAGGGAACACTTGAGACAGTACAAAACAGGAAATCTTTATGAATTCGTTATCAGCGTAGCTTGCCGCCGTAGGCCTCGCCTTTGAAAATTCTATCTGGAAATAGGAAACATCAAAATAACCCAACAATAACTAAATACCGAATATTTACTTAGATGTCTATCTTTTAAAAAAATCTTTGCATACTCTTCATATTCATAATCGTTCAAATAATGGGGGTAGGAGAGTGATATCTACGGCCGCAAGCTACGCAAACAATGGTAATCAAAATCTGATAAATTAAGTACACCAAGATGCTAAATATATATAATATTTTATGAGTAATGGTATAAAAAAGCTTGCTGTTGCTAAACCCAAGCGAGTTGCAAGCGCAATCTTTTCTTTCACCGTCCTCGTTTACAGCCAAGTAGCATCAGCTGCCTTAACTTTACCCCTACGCAGCAAGAAGGGGATGGTGGTTTCAGCCCATCCCCTAGCAAGTGAAGCGGGAATTTTGATGTTACGCAAAGGGGGTAATGCAGTGGATGCAGCTGTAGCCACAACCTTTGCTCTTTCTGTAGTTGAGCCTTTTTCAGCCGGAATCGGTGGCGGCGGATTTTTATTGATGCACTCTGAGAAAACTGGCGAGATGAAAGCGTTAGATTTCCGCGAACGCGCACCCCTAAAAGCCACAAAAAATATGTATCTAGATGCAGCAGGAAAGGTGCGTCCGAATGCAAGTATTAATGGTTATTTGGCAGTAGCGACACCAGGAACGGTGGCGGGACTTTATGAGGTGCATCGCCGCTATGGTAAGCTTTCTTGGCAAGAGGTAATGAAACCTGCGATCGCACTCGCTAAAGATGGCTTTATTCTTGGCAATGTGCTAACCGAAAGGCTGAACCAGCGCCAGGAAGCAATTCTCAAGAATCCCGCAGCGCGAGAAATTTTCACTCGCAATGGTGAATTTTATCAACCAAGGGAAAAACTTGTGCAGCGCGATTTGGCACGCACTTTAACAGCAATTGCCGAAAATCCCCAAAGTTTTTACACCGGAAGTATTGCTCGGGCGATTGCTTCTGATATGGTAAAAAATGGTGGTTTAATTTCTCTCGAAGACCTGAAAGCCTACAAACCAATCTGGCGCACTCCTGTTTGTGGCAACTTCCGCAAAGCTAAAATCTGCTCAATGCCACCACCATCATCAGGAGGCGTTCACCTATTGCAGATTTTAAATATTATCGGTGACACCGATCTAAAATCTTTGGGATGGCATCATCCAGACGCGATACATTTAATGGTAGAAGCAATGAAGATTGCTTATAGCGATCGCTCAAAATATTTAGGCGATCCTGATTTTGTCAAAGTCCCTGTACAAGAACTGCTCAGTCCAGCTTACGCCAAAAAACGCCGTCAAGAAATTAATATGCAAATGGCTCGACCCTCCACCGAAGTCAAGCCAGGAGATTTAAATTCAAAATGTCTGCGTCTTCCTTCATCCCCTTGTCTTCCGCATGAATCTCTCCAAACCACTCATCTGAATGTTGTGGATGAACAACACAACGCCGTCAGTCTGACTTTCACCATTAATCTCAGTTTTGGTGCTGGTGTGGTGACACCGGGAACTGGAATTATCCTCAACAATGAGATGGATGATTTTGCTGCTGCACCAGGAGTGCCTAATGCCTTTGGTTTAGTTGGTAATGATGCCAACAGCATTGCACCCCGCAAAACTCCTCTATCCAGTATGACTCCCACAATTGTCACAGAAAATGGTCATTTTCGGATGGCGGCGGGTGCGCCTGGTGGTAGCACCATCATCACCCAGGTTTTGCAAGTAATCCTGAATGTGCTGGAATACAACATGGATGTTGGTGCGGCTATTTCTGTTCCACGCATACATCATCAATGGCTGCCAGATGAGTTGCGCGTTGAATCTTGGGGCTTGGATGCTTTGACTTTGCAAGACTTACGCCGTCGGGGGCACAAAATTAAGGAAACTACTCCTTGGGGTAATGGTAACGCGATCGCTATTACATCTGATGGAATTTTAGAAGGAGCCGCCGATCCTCGCGGCGAAGGTTCCCCCAGAGGTTTGTGAGGAAGACGCCAGGACGCAAAAAATAACTAATGACAAATGACAAATGACAAATGACAAATGACTATTGATTTTGGATTGTTGACTCTGCGTAGCTACTGCTGCCAAACTCGTTTGCCCGTGCGCTAGGTACTAGTGTCCAACCTGCTTTCAAAAGTTTTTGATAAGTTGCCCAACCTTTAGAGCCACCTGGTATTTGATAATCTGGGACTGCAAAATGTCCAAAAGCTGTGTAAGGACGCCAAGGTTGATTGGGTTCTGTCTGCAAATACAAAATTTTCTCTCCATCGCCACCAGACTTAGATAACCAGCACATTTGTCGATGCATTGCAAACTCCTTTGCTTTTAGCTAATGATGCATAATAGCTTATCTTTGTCAAGCTAATTATCACCCTTGGGGATAATTTTTGCCTAGTACTTTAGACAAAATGTAATTAAGTTCTATCCACTGCAAGATAATTGCTTAATAACTTATAGCCTGGAAGACAGCTGCTAACGGGACATAAAGATAAACAGCCTTGGCTCACCTTGTTTATTGGGTGAGATTTTTCTCATGTTATCCGCGTTTTTTGCGATCGTGTGTAACAATCACTACTATTTTGGCTGAGGCTCGGAATTAGACTATTTGTTTTTCTGCTGAGATATATAAGCGCAGATTCTAGAAGTTATACCAATTTGAAAAAAGAATGCGACAAATAGACCATTTGTAGAGACGCGATTCATGAGCCAGCGCGTTGCGGGGGTTCCCACGGCAGTCGCTCATGGGGGGAACCCCCAAGACCGCGCTGCCTCCCCGTTGTAGCGACTGGCGTCGCGTCTTTACCCAAGGATGTGTTGCAATCATTAATTGAATTAGTATTAGTTATAAATCGTTGATTAAACACTTTGAGCAAACAATATAAAATCTATTTTGATGTTGGTTGTATACAATCTTCCGTTTGATGACGAGAAACAATTTCGTATTTATCTATAAGCTAAATTTAAATCCCCGACTTTTTAAAAAAGTCGGGGATTTGAGCAAACAAGTTGGGTTATTAGAAGGATGGAACATACAACTTATCGCCGACAATCTCGCGAATTGTCTCTACTAGTTGGCTGTATGCAAAGTTAGATAAAACTGGTTGTGCTGTTTGTAACTGAATTTCTCGATCTAAATCAATCCATGACTTGCAGCCAGCGTATTTGGCGTAATAGGGAATTTCTTGCTCAAGCGGTAGTTTATATGTCCGTAGGAGGAGGATATAAAGGGGCTGACGTGCCTTCCATTTGAGGCGATCGCTAATAAAATGCTCGTTCCAAATATGGAAGGGAAGTAAGTTGTTGACAATAGATTCGTCACTACAGGGCAAAATATCTGTAATTTCAGCCCAACTACCAATGCGAACTGTTTCAGGATGCCAGCCTGATGTTACTGGATAGACATTATTGGCATATTCAGCTTTCAGCATGAAAGCTTGTTGATGTTCATAAGTAGGATAAAGCAGAATTTGCTTGTGAGCGACTTGGAAATGTCCATTTCGTTCGTGGATACCGCCTTTGCGGAGCAACATAATTGTTTTGCCACTTTCCAAGGCATTTATGGCAACTGCCCATTCTTTGAGAGCATGAAAAGTTGTAGTCAATTCCATCGGTATCTACTGTAACTCTGATTTAATTTGAAGCTAAGACTGATAAAGTGTGAACCTGTCCAAGGCAATAAATTAGGAAAGCGATCGGTGTTTCCAATTTTTCTAGCATCCAGTTAGCAGAAGCAGCAAGTTATAGACGTCAAGTTATAGACGTATTGATAGTTTACAACCACCCTATTCTTTATTCTGGAGACAGGTAGAACAAGATGCATTGCCCTATTGTATCGAAAACAATATTTCTATCCTTGCTTATTCGCCTTTAGTACAGGGGTTGTTAACAGGAGATTTGCTCTCAGTCATAAATTTGACCCAATAGATAACCGTGCTAAAAATAAACTGTTTCAAGGCGAAACTTTGAACTTGCCTAACAAGCGCTAGAAAAACTGCGTCCTATAACTCTTCTTAATAATTGTACCCTTGTTCAGTTAGCTTTAGCCTGATTAATTGATCAACCTCAAACAAACGCACAGACGCGTCATAGCGGCTTGTCGCCAAATGCATTAGCCGCCCAAATCAAGCTTTCTACAGCCGAATTGGCAGAAATTGATGCCATTAGCAGTATTGTCACCGATCGTCTGGATGACAATCAGATTATGTGGAATTGATGACAATGTAGTTTTGTTGCGATGCTTAATCTATCTAAGATCCCTTTAACTTTCTTCAAAAGAGAGTCGGGGATCAAATTTATGGTCTAGATTGCAAAACCTAACAAAACGTCAACTTTCGTAAACCAAGGGTTGCAACTCACAAATGTAAGTGATAATTTAGATAGTAGGACACCAAACAAAATAAACCAAACAAAAGGGTCAATGACTTAGTGTCCCCTCGTCATCAGCCCAAGCAAATTTCAGCATATCAAATGTGATAAAAGTGGCAAAAAGCCTAATGTAGAGGGCAAAGCCAAATCCTAAAGCGGAAAAACGCAAGAATGCTGAGTTTGTTAGTTTTTTAGTCCACCCTAGTTATTAACCTTCAGTTAGTTAATCAGTTTAAAATTTGAAACCTGTAAACTCGATAAAACCTGGTCAACCTCGACCAGGTTTTTGGCATTTTATTGTAATATGATTTTCTCAGTACGGTAGAGATTATGGGTGGGGCTTTGTTGGGTTGAGCGACAGATAAACCCAACCTACATCAGTATAATTTTTAGTCTTAGCTGAACTGTATTAAAGCGTATTGGACTCTAGCTGATTTTCCAGCAGGGAATAAAATAAGACAGCAACATATCCTGCGAGGAAAATTTGATGAAAAATTATCGCTTTTTAACTAAGATTACTACAATTATGATTGTAGCTGCACTTTCTTTTTCTTGTAAATCTTCTGTTAGTAAAAATGCAGAACAGGCAAAAGCAACTGAGAAACCGAAGCCACAACAAAATCTTATCTATGGCGATTTAATTATTAAAGAACAATCAGATTATCTAATGATTCCTGTTAGTCTTGCAGAACAGAATGAAGATAAAGGAGTTGATTTAAACCTTTCACGTTCTTATGAAAAGGCAAGAAATAATCAATTGTATAACATCATCTTTTATCAAAAGCAAGGTGGTGAAGCTCATCTTTTATTAAATAAAAAAGCCATTGTCGCTTCCTTCGATTTATTGGAAGTAAAAATGGTAAACAAGCCTACTACAAGAGTTTGGTTATATAAAATCATTGACCAAGATACAAATATAGATAAAAAACTTAATAGCGAAGATGCTACTATTGCCTATCTTTCAGATTTATCAGGTAAGAACCTCCAGCAAATTACCCCAAATAATACTCGAATCATCAGTTGGGTTGTTGTTCCAGGTCAAAATGCAATTTTTCTCAAAATTCTTAAAGACTCGGATAATGATAAAAAGTTTACAAAAGAAGACAAAACAAATTTTGTGAGGGTTAACCTCGATAAAATTGGTATGGGAACTGAGATTATTAGTGATCAAATAGAGCAAGAAATTAAATCTTACGTTTTTAAATAAGTTTATTCGTAGTAAGCAGCTGAAGCCGCTTACTACAAACCTTTAATTCAATACGCTTGGGTTAAGGGTTATTGGTGTAAATAATTGGTTTTTCAAGACGCGATTTATCGCGTCTCTACATGAATGAGGGTTTTGTTGCTCATTCTGAACTGTATTAACCTTTACAAAACCCAATCGCGTAAAAGTTGGTTTACTTTATCGGGTACTTCGTCGTGGGGACAATGACCTGCTGTTAAAAAATGCTCTGTCAATTCCGGGTAATATTGACGAAACTTTCGAGAACGTTCTCTAGCATTCATCCACGGATCGGCTTCTCCCCATAACATCAACAGAGAACAAGTTAATTGCTTTAGTAGTACATCAACTTTTTCCCCTTGAGGACTGCTAAAAACTGAAACAAATACATCCAACGCACCCGGATCAAAAGCAGGACGAGAAATTTCTTCTACCAATTGATCTGTAACTGCACTTTTATCAAGATATACCTTTTCTAAGGTTTGGCGTATTACCCAACGTTGTCGCACGTATTGAAATAACACAAACTGAGCTAAAGGTTGTTGAAAAATCCATTTAACTGAGTCACCCAGAAGTTTCTCTAAAGAAGAGGGTTTTTTGGGTGGCTGAATTTCGCTTTGCAAAGCTTCCGGTTCAGATGTCACCTGGCTTTCGCTAAAAGGCCCGGCACTATTGAGCAACACTAATCCAGCCGCACTGTCAGGACGTTGGGCTGCAACACATAAGCAAGCATAACCACCAAGAGAATTACCTGCTAATACTGCTTTTTGACCAATCACTTCGCTGATAAAATCATGGAGTTGGTCGCGCCACAAGTCGCCACTATACTGCAATTTTGGTTTTGCCGATCGCCCGAATCCCAAAAGGTCGATCGCAAATACTTCAAAATCTTGACACAATCCTGTGATATTCTTGCGCCAGTGGTCTGTGGAAGCACCAAATCCATGTACCAAAAGCAAAGGCGGACGTTGCGTTTGTTTCTCTCCCGCACGCACGTAGTAAACGTTGTGCCCGCGCCACTGCCAATATTTGCCAGGAATTGGAGTTGTAGAGGAGGCTGTAGTTGCCTGCATGATTTAAAGAAATGTTAAGGAGCTTTTAATAATTGTAGGCTACCTGAGGGGATTGGGGCAGGGGAGCAATCAATTCAAAATTCAAAATTCAAAATTCAAAATTAAAGAACTCCTGCCTTCTGCCTCCTCTTTCCCAATGACAAATGACTAATGATTAATGACTAATGACTAATGACAAATGACAAAAAAAATTACAGGCAAAACTAAGCTACTAGGGGTAATTGGGCATCCGGTGGAGCATTCGCTGTCGCCAGTGATGCATAATGCAGCGATCGCACAATTAGGATTAGATTACATTTATCTGCCTTTTCCGATTGAACCACAGAACTTAGAGGTGGCGATCGCAGGTTTAGCTGCTGTTGGGGTTGTCGGCTTTAGTGTGACAATACCTCACAAACAAGCAATCATTCCCTTACTCTCAGAAATTACACCTTTGGCTCAAACTATTGGAGCCGTGAATACTGTTAGCCGCCAAAATAACAAATGGGTAGGCACAAATACAGATATAGAAGGATTTATCGCCCCTTTGCAGACAACATATAAACAAGATTGGAGTCAGAAAGTAGCGGTAATTTTAGGCAATGGTGGTGCAGCAAGAGCTGTTGTCGCAGGTTGTACTCAGTTAGGTTTTGCCCAAATTCATGTTGTTGGGCGCAATATGCAGAAATTAGAAGAATTCCGCAATAGTTGGAGCAATTCACCCCTTGCTGAGAAATTCCAGGTTCATCAATGGGAGAAATTACCAGAACTAATTCCCCAAGCAAATCTGCTGGTAAATACAACTCCGATTGGGATGTATCCCAAAGTCGATGAATCGCCTTTGAATGTAGAAGAAATCGCGAATTTACCAACGGGTGCGATCGCTTACGATTTAATATATATTCCTAAACCAACGCAATTTCTCCAGCAGACACAAAAACAAGGTGCAATTGCGATCGATGGATTAGAAATGCTAGTTCAACAAGGGGTAGCAGCATTAAAAATCTGGTTGCAGCAGGAAACTTTGCCTGTAGAAGTGATGCGTCAAGCATTACAAAATCACCTGGGTTTGGGAAAATGAAACGTTCTATAGAACTCCTACTTGCTTATTTCGGTGCGTAATTGATTCCTTAAAACAATACAGTTCAAAATGAGCAACAAAATCCAGATGTAGAGACGCGATTTATCGCGTCTTAAAAGACCAATTATCTACACCAACAACCCTTAACCCAAGCGTATTGCCTTAAAAATCTCATTAGGAAATACGTATCTACGGACGTGTAATTACTTGGTTAGCAAACCAAGAAAGTATAAAAATTCTAGTATATTTTCGCCTATCAATTCAGCATTAGCCCCAATAGGATGTAGCGGAATACATATCACTCGCCAGATTAACAGGTGCGTTCTTAGCTAAATGACTATTAAGAAACCTTTGCTAATCAAGCAACCGGAAGTTGGAAAGCTCATCCATGAACTTCGTGGCATAATTGGTCTTACCCAAGAACAGTTTGCAGCATCTTTAGGTATAACTTATTCGACGGTAAACCGTTGGGAGAAAGAATATACCAAGCCTTCATCTCTAGCTATGCAAAAGATTGAGGGGATGTTAAAGGAGATGGGCGAGCTGGGGCAGAAAGTGTCGGTGAAGTATTTGTCGAATTAGAAAGCAGCCAGAGAGGCTTAATTGAAGTTACTTTCCCCCAATTAACAGGTTATCGCTACGACATAACCACAAACAATTCAATTCTAATTTTAGCGATGTTTGCAGATATGCATATTTTGCGGATTACTCAACCTTTGAGTTTGAGTTTACCGTAGCCAATATTTTCTTCAATTTTCAGACGAGTTTAGCTTAAAAACGCGCAAAAACTCCCAAAATTTTTTTCTTAATTGAACAGCCAATACTTTTCAGTCAACCTTATCTAGGACTGTACAATGTTTGATTACTCTACCCCCGCTTTAGCTACATATCTTAATATTTCTTCGCCAAGAGCAGCTTGCACTAACGGCAGCAAAGTTGCGGTCATCAATACTGAAGGTGTATGGGAAGTAGAAAGTAATGGGACGAAAAAACTAATCCCAAACTCTAATTATGATGCTCGTGACATAGTAGCAATTGACGGCAAAACTTATGTCTTAGCTGTTCCAACAGGACTAGTAAAAATCAAAACTGACGGAACTAAGCAAAAAATAGTTAGCAACAAAGCTAATTCAAAGACACGGGTAAAATTTTTGCAAGATTGGATTATTTACCAGTCTGCAAATACTCTATCAATTTATGACAAAAACCTCAACTTTAAAGCCAAACAGAGTTATGGCGTAACTGAGGTAATGGATTTTGAGTATAAAAACGGCTATCTCTACACTAGTGGCTATCAGCAACAAAAGAGGTTAGGCATTCCCGTTCAGATAGCTTTTCTTTACCGAATGGTTTTCGATGGAGCAAAAATATTTGCTTTGGCAAATTTAGCAGGAAATAACCAAGGCAAACTTTGGGGCTACAATTCTGCCGATCTTGCTCACGACATGGCAGACACAAGACTTAACCGATTACATATTGTTGAAGACAAGCTTTATGTCCTTGGTTCAGTTTATGGGGGTAACTCAATCTACAGGTGGAATGGCAAAGACTTATTAACAAAGACTTTGATTACCACAGACAGCTATACCAATGCTGCACAAACCCGTGATGAGACAAAGGTTTATATAGGAACTGTTAATCTGACTAATTTTACTGTCGAGCGTGGACAGCTAAGTATTCCAAGAAAGCCTACAACTGCCGGGATGGGAGACGGCAGTAGCAATTTCCCTAAAACTATTTACTCAGATGGCAGTAAAATTTTTGTGGGTTCTTCTGCTGCTTATGCGATCGCCAATAGAGATAATCAAACCTTCATGGGTAAACCCATCTCGCCTTACCGTGGAGATGCATCTCTTTTAGTTGTCTCCAAAAACCTAATGACTCGCCACGCTTGGGTAACACCGGGAAATGGTGAAGTATTGCTATTTACTGATAAGTTTGCAGTCATCAAAACAGATAATAAAAAAAATGACTTGGCTACAAATGTAGGAACTGCCCAAACTTTACCAACAAATACTTATTTCGTTAGGTTTTAATTGAGCAACTAGATTGTCTACAATCTCATTGCTCAATTCTTTTTTGCAGAAAACTATCAGCCAATACAGTTCAGATAAACCCAAAACCCGGATGTAGAGACGCGATTTATCGCGTCTGGAAAGACCAATTATCTACACCAAGACCCCTTAAACTAAGCGTATTGAACTATACGCAAGATTAATTATTAGTTTTTTGTTGGCGTAGAGTTTACGCCAACAAGTTAGTTTTTTATCCAAAGTCTAATACGTACTTTATATCTTAACTATAATTGCATAGCAGGCTATTAAGCTAAAAGTTTTACCCTGTCTCATCTAACTCTTATTCGATGTAGGATATATTATTTTAACCATTGAGGACAAGTATAGTTCTTGTCCTTTATTTTTTTGAGAAAGTTTTCGCCACAGACTGCATTTTATTCAAGGTAATATCAATAAATTTTAATAGCCTCTTGTTTTTTAGCACAATTTATGTAAATCTCATAACTATATAATACGGTAATACGATGTACTTATCGTATTTTAGCAAAAAATTAGGTGGGTTAGCCAATAAACTCAAAATTTAGTGCCAAGTAAACTTTTTAGGAGATGTAATCGTGAATACATATCAATCGGAGTCAGGCAATAGTTCGACTTCGCAACTGAATTTAGAAACTGATGTTCTAGTCATAAGCCGCGATCCATCAGCAACTTGGGCAACTTGGGCAACTTGGAATGCTGCTCAAGGGGTAAGAGTGATACTCGTAGATAAAGGCTACTGCGGTACCAGTAGAGCAACAGCACCTTCTGGTACTGGTTGCCTCGTAGATGACGAAGGGCGTCCTAATCGTCGCGCTATAAGAAGCTCATGATTATATGCGCTTGATGCGTAATCTCCCCAGCTTCAAAGAGAGATTGAGGGTGAGGACATTTGATTTATGCAAGAAGTCTATTCTGTAAGCAGCTAGTCAGGCAACTTTGCTGATTTATAACCCTGGATTTGCATTTAATTTTGAGTAGACAAATTGGTAGCGATCGCGCTCATACACTTGCCTTTTTTCAACGGATTACTGCCCTCACAGGACGCGATACCATCGACAATATCCGTAATGAAAAGTTACTTAAATATGCACAAGTTAGAGATTTTCTTAACAAGCAGTATTAAGAGCGAATACTACCTGTATTTTAAAGATAGCGAAAGAATGAAGAATGACAATTTTGTTACTTCGTCTTTCCTAAATTAGGAGTTACTAAACTTAAACTTGAACATTCGTGGAGGTCAAATCATGTTTTCTGGAAAAATTGAAAAAGAATTATTTAGTGAAGAAATTTGGTCAATTTGGCAAACAACTAAATTACCAGACCATCTACAGCTATTAGTGGATCGAGAACTAGGAAAACGCGATATCTGGGAATTGCAGTCTCAAAAGCCTGACGATCGGTCGATTTCTCCAAATCTCTATGATGACTCTAGTCATTCAACAAATATTTAACAAAAGAGGTAGTTCTTGCGTAAGGCAGGATAGCATAGCGGTAGCGAGTCCGCCCACTCTGTAAGAGTTGCAAGCTAGCAAGAGCGTTGGCTGGAAGAATACTGCCCTACACAAGAACTACTGCGATACCTACGGCGGTAAATTCGGCTCTGAGAGTAAGGGTTTAAGTCTCCCAGCAAATTCAAAATTTGCTGGGAAACTATCAAGTGGTCGGTCTAAATTCCCCACTGATTGCATTCTGAATTTTGACTTCTCTATTTAATTAATGCAAAATCGAATTCATGCTGCAAATCCTCCCCAATTTATTTTACGTAGCAAGAGAAGGAATCAAGATTAATGGCACATCTATTTGAACCATTCAAGATTCGTGAAGTTGTTTTTCGCAACCGCATCGCTGTTTCACCGATGTGTCAATATTCCAGTACAAATGGATATGCTAATGATTGGCACGTTATCCATTTAGCTTCTCGCGCAGTTGGCGGTGCAGGTATAGTGTTCACAGAGGCGGCAGCTGTAGAGCCGCGTGGACGCATTAGCCCGCAAGATTTGGGAATTTGGTCGGATTCACATATCGAAACTTTAGCCAAGACTGTGGCACTAATTCATAACTTTGGTGCTGTTTCAGGTATTCAACTTGCTCATGCGGGTAGAAAGGCCAGCACTGCCAAACCGAGTAAGGGAGGGAAAGCACTAGATGAATCTCAGGAAGGTTGGCGTCCCTTAGTTTCGAGTAGTGCGATCGCTTTTAGCAAAGATAGCCCAGTTCCAGAAGCTCTCACTCTTGAAGGAATTCAAGAAATTATTGACGCCTTTGTTCAAGCAACCAAACGTTCTCTCCAAGCTGGTTTCAAGGTAGTGGAAATCCATGCTGCCCACGGTTATCTACTGCACCAATTTCTTTCACCTCTTTCTAACCACCGTCAAGATGATTATGGTGGCAGCTTTGAAAACCGGACTCGTCTGCTCAGAGAGGTAGTTCAAGCAGTCCGAGAGGTTTGGCCTCAAACACATCCACTCTGGGTACGCATCTCCGCCACTGATTGGGTAGACAATGGCTGGGACATTGAGCAAAGTATTGCTTTAAGTGACAAACTCAAGTCTTTAGGAGTCGATCTCATCGATACTTCATCAGGCGGTACTATACCGGGCGTTCATATCCCAATTAAACCTGGTTATCAGACTCAGTTTGCCGAACGCATCCGCCGCGAAGCTAATATTCATACAGGAGCCGTGGGTTTAATTACATCCCCTGAACAAGCTGACGAGATTATTCGTACAGAAGTCGCTGATATAGTCCTGTTAGGACGCGAACTACTCCGCAATCCTTACTGGCCACATCTGGCAGCCAAACAACTGGGACACGATAAACTCTGGCCTGTTCAATACGATCGCGCTTGGCTGTAAGCTTTCCTCGTTCCCATGCTCTGTAGATTGGTGACAACTTAAAGTAATAGACTTGTTGGCATTTGTCGGGAAAAGGGTAAGGGGAAAAGGGGAAAGGAACAATAAAAAACATGAGTCCCTTTTCCCGCCTCTTGCAAAAGTCATTTTTGCAAGAGACTCCATGAGCGGAACTCACAAGGAACAATAAAAATATCTCTTCCCCAGTCCCCAGTCCCCAGTCCCCAGTCCCCAGTCCCCAGTCCCCAGTCCCCAGTCCCTATTTTTAAGGCAAGTCTGATGTACACATCAGGTGAATTGATTGGAGCAATTGTTTGATGTTCTAGTAGAGTTTTACCCCTTGTTTATAAGCATCTACAAAACTCTTATAGTCATATTCAACTTGAGTTGCATAGTCCACAGCAAAGTTAAAAATTTCGTCTTTGAATACAGCTTTATTACCACTCACAATATCAGTTACTTCTTTGTCAACGCTGACAGGAATAATCGCAGGATCGTAGTCTCGATCGGAGATTGCATGGTTTTTGGCAACCACCTTCCCTGCGTATCCCATCGCATCCATGAATTTTGACTTACTGGTTAACAACTTATAGTCAAAGTCCACTTGGTAGGGTGATTTTTCACGCACCATAAAGGGGATGCTACTGACAGTAGTATAACCAACCAAGGGATCGAGATTGGATAACATCGCTTTCGTAGTGATTGTCACCCTTGCCCCTTCTTGATTTCCGTAGACTGAACTCGGCAGCAGACCTGGAACTGCGATCGCCTCCGGCGGGCGGAACGCCATCGCCACTGCGCTACTGCCTTCCTGTTTCATCTCTAAAATGCGATCGTCGTCGGTTGCTGAACTTGGCCCCTCAATCAGCAAGTAATATCGGTACTTCCCAAGACTACCAACACCTGAACCTAATTTAAGCCGAATGTCTTTGAGAGTATAGTAACTGTCGTTGTAGCGCTTACTGATAGGAATTGAGGCGATATAGCTGCTCATAGCCCCAGCAATATCAGAATAGGTGCTGCTGGATACAGGCTGGAGTTCTGAGGCTGTCTTGAAGAGGCGATTGTTACTGTTATTTAGCACTGTATACTTTTTTAAAAGCTTAGAACGGCTCTTATCTGATGCCTTTTGAATTAAATCTTTGACCACACCGTTCGTATTGCTGGATTCTAAACGATATGACAGTTCATCATTGCTTCCCTTAAAGTCGTTCATCTTGTTGAGGTAAGCATCCAAGAAATTTCGCACAACATCCTCAGCATCAGTTGAGTTAAGACCATTGTTTTTAGCTACCAACAGAATGGAGACTGCCATCCGTCGCAAGTCCCAAACGTAAGGGCCAAGATAGCCTTCATCAAAGTCGGTGGTATCAAAAACGTTGTTGTCTTTGCTATCTCTTATCGCTCCAAGATTTTGCAGATGCATATCTCCTTCTAACCAGACGGCTGAGGTTGAAGAGTTTACAAATCGTGAACTTGGTAAGGTCTGCATATCACGATAAAAAATGTGAGCCGTCCCCCGATAAAAAGTGAAAAAGCTATCTTTAGCTGTCATCTTTTGCATTTTCGTTGCCAGTTCTTGAGGCAATTGAGAAGCAAAGGGATGATTATATTGGTAAATTTCATTCACCACCCAAGTCGAACGGGGAGTTGCAGCTTGAACTGGAGATGCAAACCCCAAAATTAAAATTAAGACAAATACGACGATTGCAGATATGTGGTTAGGCATGATAGTTTCTGAGGCGTAAAAAAACTCTTGTGTAGAGAGAATCATTCAACAACAGTTTTTTACCACCTTGAGCCATACTTAACAAAGTGATTTAAAGCACAATGCAACAACTATTCACTCTCAAGTATGGAGAGGATTCAAAAAGGTAAAATTATAAAGAATCGTTACAACATAATCATGTCAACCATCCAAACAACTGTGGTTCTTGCGATGACGGCCGATGGAAAAATTAGTGCCGTAGATCCGAAAGCGCCTCGTGAACCCAATGTAGTCGATCATGCACACTTGGAGTATCAAGTCTCTCTTGCCGATCTATTGCTGGTAGGAGCAGGGACAATTCGGGCTGAGGGGGGAGCCTTTACAATTAGCGATCGCGAACTGTTGGCAGCACGTGAGGTTCGCGGCCAGTCTCCTCAGCCGATTACTTGTGTTGTTTCAGGTTCCCTTAACTTATCGCCGGACTTGCCTTTTTTGAGTCAGGACATTGAGCGATGGATATTTACCACACGGACTGCTTTAGAGCGCAGTTCTGATACAACAACTTTGCAAAAACTGGCTGAATTAATTGATTTGGGAGATACAGACCTGGACTGGGATCGGGCCTACACCTTGATGGCAGAGCGGGGTATTCGCAAAGTTGTTGCTTTGGGAGGTGGCTCTTTAACAGCTGCTCTAGTTCAGGCAGGGCGAATTGACGATTGGTGGTTGACCATTTGGCCGCTCATTTTTGGGGGAAAGCACGCCCCTAGCCCAGTGGAAGGAGAGGGTTTTCTTCCCTATGCTGCTCCTCATCTAGAACTTATAGAAACTCGTCAGGTTGGAAGCGATCTGTTTTTACACTACCGCACAGTCAAGTGAAAACGCGCTGCCAGAATTTGGCACTACGATCCTTGATACTAGAAAGCAGGGGCAAAGGGGTGCTTTTGCCCACAATTTGACTCAGTTTGTACCTTTTACCCTACCCCTGCCTCTAATCAACCAGGAGGCCAATTTAACTGCCGTCCTCCCAAGATATGCAAATGTAAGTGATCGACTGTTTGACCGCCGTCATCACCAGCATTGATGACAACTCGATAACCATTTTTTAATCCAGCTTCTTCTGCAACACGTTTAGCAGTTAACAAAAGATGCCCCAACACAGCATGATCCTCAGATTCAGCCTCAGCTAGTGTTGCAATGGGTTTTTTGGGAATGATGAGGATGTGAACGGGCGCTTGGGGATGGATGTCTTTGAATGCTAGGGCTAAATCATCCTCATAAACAATATCAGCGGGAATTTCCCGACGAATGATTTTGCTGAAAATCGTTTCTGTAGTTTCACTCATGCCAATCTACCTACTAATCTGCTAGAGATTTTATATTAAGTCCGCCTAATTACTTATCATTGACAAAATTTGATTGTGCGGGTAATACCATTTTGGATTTTAGATTTTGGATAGTGAAACATCCATTGGATAAGTGTTTCAGTTTTCCATCTGTCGCAATCATTTTTCAAATTGGTATAACATCCCTATTTACTGTTCGGTTAGGTTTTTTCAGGAAAAAGCTATGAAAAAACCTGCTAATCTTTGAAAAAGACTAGCAGGTATGGCTTATCATCAATCGGAGCGGCGGGATTCGAACCCACGACCTCCACTACCCCAAAGTGGCGCGCTACCAAGCTGCGCTACGCCCCGGTCAGAATTCCTATCATATAGCAAAAGGGTAGGATTATCAAGAGGCAATTTTAAAAAACCTTAAGCATCCCACTAGCTTGCAGTAAATCTGGAACAGCAGAAGCATTCCATTTACCTTCTACACATCGCCCTGTATTCAAGATGAAGCGCAGACTGTAATCATCAGGATAGCCTTCCACTTCCATCCATAATAAATCGCTTTCGGCTTCACAAGTAATTTTTTCCTCTTCCATCAATTCAGTTGCGAGTTGCTTCATGGTGTCTGCTAGCTGTGCTAGTAGACGACAAAAATCATTTAACTCGGCTTCGGTTAACTCAATTGCCCAATCATCTGTACCAACTAAACCTTTAAACTCAGGTGTATCGGGGTTCCAGCCAATACGCCAACCCAATCCGGTTTTAACAACGCGTTCCATTCAAAGTAAGCTTGTGCATTCTCAGGTTAAAGTTTTAAAAGTTATCCGCCAACTGGTAATCACAAATCATACTTGAAAAATGCCATGTTTCAAGCTTGACAAAAGTACACTTACATAAAATACGCTCATGTAGGCTTTGTTTGCGATCGCCCATAGTCATCTACAATTTGTAGGTGACAAAAATAACGTGAGAACAAGCTTTCCAGACATCAATTCTGAAAATTAAATCAAAAAATAATTACTAATTGCTAAAAAACTCCGGTTTTTTTGGCTTTGTGATGATAAATAAAAGTAATACTGTTGAATCACGTGCTTCGTACCGCGAAGGATTACTGAAATTCTTCGCTGCTTTCAAGATGACTACTAAACATCAAACAACATCTGCTACCAATCAGTTTTTTGCTGGGGATGCTTCTTTGCCACAAAAAAAGGCTCTACCACAAAACTTACTCTAGATGTATCTAAGTAACTATGCTGATAAAGTGTAAAGATGTCACGGTATCTGGCAGCCAATTTTAAAGGAATCGCAAAGGACTTGGTGCCAATTTGGCAAGTTTTTCTCCAAAATATGAGATATTAGTAGATTGTAGAAATCTTTATTGTTATTCACATCTCTCTTCTTGCATTAGTTCCTATCTACTAAAACTCTTAAGACCAAGCAAATTTGACACGATAAGTTTAAGTAATTTAATGAAGTAGGAAATAATACATGGTATTATCACTGTCTTCTCATAACGTTATCCAGTATCTGCAAGACGCGGGTCTGTGTAGCTCAGAAGATGGCCCATCAGACAAATCTGAGTTGCCAGGAAGTAGTCAGAACAATTTCAATTTACTAGTGACTTTAGCAGATAATCGCCAGCTGCTCATTAAACAAGAACGTAACGTTAACAACAATGACGGCGCGCCTCATGAATTGTTTCAGGAGTGGCTGTTTCACCAGTTGTTACAACAGTTTCCAGTTCTAGGTAATACTTCAGCAATTGCGCCATTGGTAGTGCATTTTGACGAAGAAAATTCGATTCTTGTCCGTAGCTACTTGAATGAATATCTAGAGCTTGCAGAGTTATACCACAATAATGAGATTTTTCCACAAGAAATTGCTTCTGCCATCGGCATAACTTTGGCGGGACTGCATCGCGCCACCTACAATCGCCGAGAATATCAGGATTTTATGGCAACTGCTCCCCAAGGAGAGTTTCGCTACGGGTTTTACAATCCAGCGCAAGGGGTAGGGTCGATTGGGCCGGAGATTTTTGCGACCGTTCCCACGGATGCACTAAAATTCTATGTTCTTTATCAACACTACGAGAGTTTGTCATCTGCGATCGCAGATTTGGCATATAGCTGGAATCCTTGCTGCTTAACTCATAACGACCTGAAATTGAATAACATTTTGGTTCATTCCAGATGGGAGCAATTAGACAATTGTCTTATACGATTAATTGACTGGGAAGCTTGTTCTTGGGGAGACCCAGCTTTTGATTTAGGAACTTTACTGGCAAGCTATTTAGGAATTTGGCTTAAGAGTCTGGTAGTAGACCCCACCATTGAGTTAGAAGAATCTCTACATTTGGCGTTAACACCGTTAGAGATTTTACAACCTTCAATTATTGCCTTAATTAGGGCTTATATAAATGCTTTCCCGATGATTTTGGAATACCGAAGTGACTTTATTTCGCGCGTTATCCAGTTTGCGGGGCTGGCACTAATTCATCAAATTCAGGAGATGATTACGTGCCGGAAACACTTTAATAATGTTGAACTCTGTATGCTGCAAGTAGCTAAAAGTTTACTTGTAATGCCAGAGCAAGCTGTACTGACTATTTTCGGGATGTCAGAGTCAGAAATCCTAAATCCTGTGGCAAAGATTCATAAATTTCCTCAGCCTGTGAAAGAGCAGCAGTTACTTCGGATTTATTACGAGAAAACTCGGCTGCGTGGTTGTTAGTAGTAGGGAGTAGAACAATTTGAATCAGAACACACAATTCTGAATTCTGACTCCTGACTCCTGAATTCTATTTTATTACAGTTTGATTTCTGAATGGATTAATGCTAAATTCCTCTATCAATCAATCGCTAAGTTCTCTATTTGATATTGCTCAGAATATCCAGATTGAGTCTAATTTTTGTATTTACCATCCCAATTATCAACCCTTCGCTCTGCCGACTAAAATAGCCGATAGATTTCAGCAAAATTCCGTAGATTTACAACAGAAGTATCTTACTCTCCTGCTGCGAAATTTTCTCTACGGAATCTATTACAATGGCTCCCTGCAAAGTACTTTGGCAGTCAATACTGATAATACTAATCAACCGCAAAAGCATAATTTAGCAGATAATTCTATTTTGGAGATTGATTGGGACTTTTACGAGCAACTGCACGCCAGTAATCACGGCATAGGTTACTTTGACCCTCGATGGCAGGTGTTGCGGAAAGAACCTGATGGGACTATGGCTGTGACTAAAGGCGGTTTAACACTTTATGTTGAGCCAGATTGTCATCTAGAATCCAGTAAGAAATCT
This sequence comes from Nostoc sp. DedQUE04, assembly GCF_034530995.1. Classification (NCBI taxonomy): domain Bacteria; kingdom Bacillati; phylum Cyanobacteriota; class Cyanophyceae; order Nostocales; family Nostocaceae; genus Nostoc; species Nostoc sp. DedQUE04. The sequence continues at coordinate 185,638 of NZ_JAVRCA010000006.1, forward strand.
ACCAAAGTGGGTGATATGGTAGCAATCTGGATGCCCAAAAATCGACTGCAAAATGGCTGTTACTTAGCAGTTAGCAATGTTGGACAGGAACGGCAAAGCAACCCAGACGCCGATTTAGGAGCAGGACGAATCTACTTTAACTTTACGGCATCTGGTGCGATCGCTCTCATGGAAAGCTTGACGCTGCAACTAAATGCAGCCTCGATTCCCTTTAGCTTTCAAGTTCTCCACAACCCCTCTGCATACGGACGCTATGATTCGGGGCTACTTTACTTTGAACTCCCCGACTATCCAGCAATCCGCAAAATCCTTCAGACTGTTTATATCGAAAATCAATTTCATTTCCAGCCCGAAATTCCTTTGTTTACCAAATTTTTAGCTCCAGGGTTAGGTTTAGCTGAGGAACCAACCCAAAAATTTGCAGCACAAGAAAGTTTTGGGATGAACCGTTGCCAAATCGTCGCTAATGCTTTGTTGGAAGCTTGGCAAAAAGGTAAAAATGCAATGGAGGAGCGGATGAGGACGATTGACCAACACTTTGCGCGGCATCTAATAGATTTGCAGCGTCCTTATCTCAATCCCAGTTCTGAGGATATATATCAGCCGTTAAATTGATTGATTAATTGGGTATAGGGCATGGGGCATCGGGCATGAAGATGAGGGATAAGGGAGTATAGAAGAAGTTGCAGCAAGTTTTTCCCCAATCCCCAATCCCCAATCCCCAATTTAAAATTCCACAATTACCGGCACATGGTCGCTAGGTTGGGTTAACTTTCTGGGTGCGACATCAATAATGCAACTTGTAGCACGCTCATATAGCACGGGTGTCAGATAGTGGTGGTCAATTCGCCAACCTAAGTTACGACGAAAAGCGGCGGAGCGATAATCCCACCAACTATAATTTCCACCCTCTGTGGTGAATTTGCGAAAAGCATCGGCAAATCCCAATTTCAGAATATCCCGTAAAGCTTGGCGCTCTGTTTCTGTTGCCATAATGTGATTTTCTGTACTCACTTGCTCGTGAATATCCTTATCTTCCAAGGCGATATTGAAGTCGCCGCACACACAAATTGCGGATTCTGACAACACCAGCAATCGCAAATACTCGTGTAACGCTGTTAACCAACGCAGTTTGTATTCGTATTTCTCCGTTCCTACTGCTGCGCCATTAGGAACATATAAGTTTACAATCCGCACGCCATCAATTACACCTGTAATCACGCGCTTTTGCTCGTCCCATTCGTGATGTAAATCTGGCAAAATCGCCCTAAACCCGCTACTGACATTTAGAAGTGGCTGGCGGCTAATCAGGGCTACGCCGTTATAAGATTTTTGCCCTGACATATAAAGGTTATACCCTAACTGCTCAAAAGGCGATCGCGGAAATTCAGCATCCACAACTTTGGTTTCTTGCAAGCAGAGAACATCAACAGGATTTAGGGTTAACCAATCGATAACCTGTTCCAGGCGAGTGCGAATTGAGTTGACGTTCCAAGTAGCGATTTTCATTAGTTAATATCAGAATTTTTGTAAATTACTAATTACAAATTATGTAATTATTGTACAATTACTTAATATTTATATTTTCTGTTATTTTTCCCAATTACCTTTAAATGAAGCTTTAATGGCTTGATCCCATTGAATATTTTAGTATTGTCAACTACTAAATATTCAATTTTGTAAGTTCTGCTACAAAACATTCTACCTCTTTATGATCCCCAAGACAGATGCAACAAATAATAGGTTAGCTATACGGTTAGAAGTGTAGCTCAGAGTTGACTTTTGCCGATAGTCAGTTAGATTTGTTGGCAGAAAATTTGCGGTACGGTTAACCTTTATTGCGCTATTGATAGCCTGTAAGGTTAATTTAAATGTCAAAAGAGTAAGTACAAATGCTCTTTACTCATAAAATAATGATCTAGCTCATTATTGAGGACAATTTCATCGACTGAACCAGAAAAACTTATGAAAATCGCTCAAGTTGCCCCCTTATGGGAAAGGGTTCCACCTCCTAATTATGGAGGAATAGAATTGGTAGTGAGTCGCTTGACTGATGAACTTGTTCGTCGCGGTCATGAGGTAACTTTATTTGCCTCTGGTGATTCTCAAACTTTGGCTAACTTAGAAGCAGTTTATCCACGTGCATTACGCTTAGACCAAAATGTGAAAGAGTATGCAGTGTACGAAATGCTAGAACTAAGCCAAGTTTACCAGCGTGCCGAGCAATTCGATATCATCCATTCTCATGTAGGGATTTCGGCGTTACCTTTAGCGAGTTTGATAACAGCAACTGCTACAGTCCACACCCTGCACAATAATTTTACAACTGACAACCGTCACGCATTTAGCTACTACCAAAAGCAACCATACATCAGCATTAGTAATTCGCAGCGTCAAATTGACCTTAATTATGTTGGCACGGTTTATAACGGAATTGAGCTAGCAGATTACCCATTTGTAGCTCAACCCTTAGAACCTCCATATTTAGCATTTTTAGGCCGTTTTTCGCCAGATAAAGGCCCGCACCATGCGATCGCCATTGCTAAACAAAGTGGTTGGCGCTTGAAGATGGCAGGAAAGGTGGATGCAGAAAACTCGGAGTTTTTTGAACAAGAGATTGTCCCTCATATAGATGGTGAGCAAATCGAATATCTCGGTGAAATTAACCACGCCCAAAAAACTGAACTTCTGGGTAATGCTGCGATAACTCTTTTCCCCATCAGCTGGCAAGAACCTTTTGGCTTAGTAATGATTGAATCAATGGCAGTTGGTACGCCAGTAATTGCCATGAATTTCGGCTCCGTACCTGAAGTTATTGCCCACGGTAAAACAGGTTTTATCTGCAATAGCTACGCAGAAATGGCAGCAGTGATTCCACTAGCATTGGAACTCAATCGTCAAACCTGTCGAAAACACGTAGAAAACAACTTTAGCGTTAGCCAAATGGTTAACGGATATGAAGCTGTTTACAGACAAATTATAAAAGACCGCATAGAATCGAATGGCCGCATTCATGCAGCTAACATTCAGTTTTAATCAACTGCTTTTTTGACTTAGTTTAAAACAACAATTTTTTTAAGGAGGACATTGGTATGAGTACGAGAGCTAACACTTGCCCATGCTGTGGTGGTTCCCTCCTGCGTCATGCCCGTCATGGTGAACTATATTGGTTTTGCCTATCGTGCCGACAAGAAGTACCGCTGTTAACTGCTACTCGCCTGCCTAATGTGGAAACCCGGAACACCGGTGTGGTTCCCCAGCCAGCGGTGAATACCTAGTTTTTCAATCAATATATAAAACCTACTAAAAATCAATACTGATTTCGTTTAAACCTATCAATAAGCGCCAACTGGTAAAATCGGATGGAGCTAATTAATAGGTTTAAAGTTTTGTTAGCAGCGTTACTTTATGGTCAAGAAGATTTACGCCTAGAGGAAGTTTCTGACCCTACTCCGGCGGCTGGAGAGGTTGTAATCCAAGTGGGGGCTGCAACAACTTGCGGTACAGATTTGAAAGTCTGGCGGCGTGGTGGTCATGCCAGGATGCTGATACCGCCAACCCTGTTTGGTCACGAAGCGGCTGGGCGAATTGTTGCTATGGGTGCAGGAGTGACAAATTGGCAAGTAGGCGATCGCATCGTCGCTAATAATTCTGCTCCATGCATGAATTGCTTTTTTTGTCAACGCAAAGAATATTCTTTATGTCCAAATTTGACCTGGAATAATGGGACTTTTGCCCAATACTTGAAAATTCCCGCACCGATAGTAGAACATAATTTGTTGCAGATTTCCGATGAGTTGCCGTGGGAATTGGCAGCCATGACGGAACCTTTGGCTTGTGTATTGCATGGTGTAGCGCGTTCTAATATTAAGCCCAAAGATAAAGTCGTCGTGTTGGGAGATGGGGCAATCGGGCTGATGTTTGTGGCGGCGTTGAGTGAGACAACTGAGGTTTTGCTGTGGGGAGGTAATAACCACAGACTAGAAATTGGTCAGAAATTGGGTGCAACCCAGACCTTTAATTATCATCAAATCCCGGATATTCCCAGTGTAGTGAAAGAACTGACCCAAGGATGGGGCGCAGATGTAGTAATTGAAGCTACTGGTGTCCCAAGTGTTTGGGAAACTGCGATCGCTTGCGCCCGTCCTGGTGCAACAGTCAACTTATTCGGTGGATGTCCACGGGATACCAGCATTACCGTCAGTACTGAACAGCTACACTATAGCGAACTTACCCTCAAAGGCGTGTTTCATAATACACCAGAGTATGTGCGATCGGCCCTTGCACTCATAGCTAGTCGCAAAATTCCCTTTGAGTTACTTATTAGCGAACAACGACCATTAAAAGATTTAGAACAGGTATTTTCTGATATGAAGGCGCGTAAAGTAATTAAGGTAGCAATGATTCCTTAATTTTTTGCAGGGTACAGCAGATGATCTGGATCTAGCCAAACAATGTAGAAAATCTCGTCAATAAAGAACCCATGAACCCTACCATGTTCATTTGAGGAGATGGAAAACTGATATGGTATGTCAACTAATTGTTCTTCATTTGGCAAACCAAATGCCCTCTCGCTGGTATCTTCCCACTTGATGGGATGACACCTGAGCGTACTGCTACGATTTACTAACAACTCTTGAGCCGTTAGGCTAGATAGAGCTTTTAACCGATCAAGCAAGGTCAGCCAGTAGATTATTTCTTTTTGGCTACAAGAAAATTTGCTGTTACTGTCCTGATAATATTTAAACGAAAAGCTGATGCCTTGAGTTGGCTTCAGCTTTGTTGCTCTAATACCTGATGTGCCGTCTTTGGCAATCTCAGTCTTCTTAATCCTTTTCTTCGACACGAGATCCGTAATACTCCTTCATCCACTGTTTCTGAATAACTTCGTTGGAAGCTTCATCAAGTGGTAGATTTCCTCTAGCCAAATTCCAGGGTGTCTCGGCATGAGTCATCTGCTCTAGTTCATAACCATCACAAGCAAAGTATTCGTGTGCAACCTCATCTAGAAACTCTTGAACCTCTTGGGGTAATTCTGGGTTAACATCTTCTAAAATTGGTTGCCATCCAAAAAGCCTATACTTCTGGTACAACGCAGGTATCACAGGGCCATGTATCCAGGCTTGAAAATCCTCTGGGAATAGAGGAGTGTCATTGAGTGCAAGATGCCAAGCCTGAGCGTAGTACACAAGCTTTTGCAGCTTTAGATTACTGATAAAAGAGCCTGTTTCATTTGCTAACCAGATAAAGTAATCTGCTACGTTAAAACATGACAACACTACAACCACCCCCTTCAGTATGCTAGATAATAGTTAGCTTTTATTTGCTCTAATACATCACCTTACAGAGTTATCACAGCAAGAGCTAGGAAGAATTTTTCTGCTTCTTATAGTCTAATTGAGCGATCGCTATAATTGCGTCTCTACCACCTAATAACTAAATCCTTATGGCAAACACTATTTCAATTACCGATTCTCTAGTTCCTAATCCCGTCCCAAAATCAACAATTATTCGTTTGGAGAATATCTTTAAAGTATATGGCAGTGGCGAAACTGAAGTAAAAGCACTTAACGATGTTAATTTAACTATCAACGAAGGCGAATATTGTTCAATTATGGGGCCATCTGGTTCAGGTAAATCCACAGCTATGAATATTATCGGCTGTCTAGACAGACCCACAGGTGGACATTATTACTTAGATAATATTGATGTGGCACAAATGGATGATAAATCTCTGGCACACATCCGTAATAAAAAGCTGGGGTTTGTCTTCCAACAATTCCATTTATTACCCCAACTCACAGCATTAGAAAATGTGATGTTGCCAATGGTCTATGCTAGTGTGAATCCGAAAGAAAGAAGCGATCGCGCAACAGAAGCCTTGACGCGAGTTGGTTTAGCAAATCGCCTCAACAACAAACCAACTCAACTATCTGGTGGACAACAACAAAGAGTAGCGATCGCGCGGGCGATCGTCAATCGTCCCGTAGTACTCCTTGCCGATGAACCCACAGGCGCACTTGATTCGCGCACAACCCAAGAAGTTTTAGATATTTTTGGCGAACTCAATGCCAGTGGAATTACAGTTGTCATGGTAACTCATGAACCAGAAGTTGCCCGTCAAACCCAGCGCATCGTTTGGTTCCGTGATGGTCAAGTAGTACACTCCAACCTTACCCCAGCCGACTTGAGTCAGTTAGCTGTCTCGTAGGTTCTTAAAGTCCGCCTGTGCGGACTTTAGTTTGTGTAACCGCGATTTCTAATCGCCAAAGCTGATTACAAACTTGACGTTTTTCCAGTTTCTGCTTGCGTTGCGATCGGCTTAACATCGGTGTAACCCAATTCACCAGATATTGTCCGAAACACTGAAATTTGCTCTTCAAATTCTAATTTTTCAATTTGCGAAAGCAAATCATTAATTTCTTTAGTTGGCTGGTAGGTGCTTGGCAAATCAACCACCTTATCTCCCATAGCTACCGCCCAAGCATACCAAACTAACAGTTGATTGTTCTCTTTTATTGCCCCATAAGCACGGGAATACTCTGTGTCCTTACGGTTGACTATATCCCGCATAATTGCCAGTTGCTCCTCATCTGACAACTTAAAATAGTCTTCTGATAAAATTGGTGATAGTTCTGGTTCAGCAGCAGCAGGAGCGGCTGGAGTCACAGAGTCACCCATTTTTTTATAAACTAAATAGAACCAGGCTAGTTTAGCATCGGTGTCTAAGGCGTTAAACGCATCTACCAAGTTTTGAGTTTCATTGCTCTGGGCTTGAGAAATATTTTTATCGTAACTTGCAGTCATAAATTTGTTTCCAAAGAAATTTTACAGGCCAAACTAAGGGTTACCAAAATTTAAGCATCAGATTCTACTACCAATAGAAAGAGTTAAATTAATTAAAAATTGTCGATTTAATCTACCTTTTAATAGAGGTAAAAGTCTCCCCCAAGAAGCGATGAAGCAGCACATTACTTTGCTATAATTTTCCCAGCAATAAAAAATTTACCTAAGGTTTTAATTATGCCTGATGAAGAAGTGAAGCCAAATTTAAATGAAGCTTCCACCCAGGATGCCCAATTAGCTGCTGATAGCATAGCTAGTGGTGAAGAAGAAGCGCCAACGGTGGATTTTGATGCTGATTATGCAGCTGCACAAAAATTCAGCGTGAGTGAAGTTGACCGCACAGGTAAAGGTGCAGCAGCAGCCGAAGCAGCCACTGCACCTAACCAGAAAACCTCTCAGCCACAACAAACAAAAACTCAAACGCAGTCAACTGGTAATCCTGATGATTTTCTAGAATCAGCAAAGGAAGTTGGCAATTCTCCGGCTGAGGGTGTAACTAATGTTAGTGATGATTTAGTAGAACAAGCTTTGGAAAAGGGTGAACGGAAAAATTAGTTTTTCGTGATATCTTGCTATTTTGTAAGATGGGCAATGTCACAAAATAAAAGAATTGAAACTATCGCCATTGGGAGACATTGCCCACTCTACTTTTTTGCTCAATTGTCAATTTTTAAAATTATCACTATCGATTTTTGACTATTTAACGACTGTTCATCACTTCTAGTAGTTCGCTAGGTTGCTGAATTAGATAATCTGGATTTTGCTTGGCTAGTACTTCCGGTGAATTAAAGCCCCAAGTGACTGCAATAACTTGGATATTTGCTTTTTTTGATGCTTCTATATCTCTGGTTTCATCTCCAACATAAATAACCTCTTGAGGTTTGAGTTGCTTTTGCCTCAAGACATTATTTATAATAGTTGTCTTGCCAAAAATTGTAATTCCTGAGTAGATAAAATCAAATAGGTGATTTAAATCATTGATTGTGAGGAATTGCGTAACATTTTCTTTAGAATTAGAAGTGATAATACCCAGTTTATATCCTTGATTTTGGAGTTCTGTTAATGCTTCCTTAATACCCAGAATTGGCTTTAATTCTGGTATTTTATTTTTTAATTCCCCTTTAACTTGTTTAACTAGAAAAGGGATCTTAAATAGAGAAACTCCTGAGTACTTAATGATTTCCCTAGATGTTAAGCCTTTGAGAAAGGCTAATTGTTCTGGGCTTATTTGTTTATAACCAAAGTCTATAGCTAAACGATTAGCAATACTTACAAGGGCATCTACTGTATCAGCAATTGTGCCATCAAAATCAAAAATAATTACTTTCTGGGTCATTCTTCTGCTTGGATGCGTCAAGATTAGCTAGGGCGTTGCGTCGTAACATTTCTGGCTTAATCCGCCGCAAGGCAGATGCTGGAAATCGTTTATCCCACTCCCGATCTGAGATTTGGGCTAATTCTAGCAGGTGGGGAGCAATATTCACTGGATTTGGCTGAAACTCTTCAATATCAGTTGTTTGGGCAAAACGTTGATTCCAAGGACAAACATCTTGGCAAATATCGCAACCAGCAACCCAGCCTTGCAAATGAGGTGCGATCGCTTGTGGCAATTCTTTGTCCCGATTTTCAATGGTATGATAAGCAATGCAGCGATTAGCATCGACAACAAAAGGCTGAGTAATTGCACCTGTGGGACAAGCCTGAAGACAACGAGTACAGGTACCGCAGTGTTCTGTGTGTGGGCGATCGCTCTCTAATTCTAAATTGGTCAACACTTCTCCCAAAAATACCCAAGAGCCATATTCTGGTGTAATCACATTACCATTCTTGGCAATCCAACCAATTCCGGCAAGTTGAGCCAACACTTTATCTTGCACCGGGCCAGTATCTGCATAATAAAGAGCCAATACGCCTGGATCGAGTGATTTTAGCCATATAGATAGCTGCTTGAGTTTTCTATGCATCACCTTGTGATAATCCCTTCCCCAACCATAACGGGAAATTTTGGCGTACTCCTCACTTTCAGGACGTTGATGTGGTGTGTAGTAATTCAGCGCTACACACACTAGCGATCGCACCTCTGGCATCACTAAGCGGATATCCTGACGCTTTGGATTAGCCATCCATTTCATATCAGCGTGATAACCTAGTTCAATCCATGCTTGCAACCTCTGCGCTTCTGTGGCATTTACCCGATCTACAGCAGTAATTCCAACTTTGTGAAAGCCCAACTCGCTGGCTTTTTCTTTCACCAGACTGCTGCTCGTTACAGAATACTGATTCATTTTTTTTATCTGGATTTTGCCCAAATAAAGGCGTTTTAATTATATATGATCTAGCTATTACCTTTAATTAAGATTTATTAAATGCTCATATGTAGCCTGTCTTAAACTGCATAGTAGTTCAAAACTTCCATCGTTAGGAAGATTTATTAATATGTAGCAATCTATTTCAATAGCGGCTTTTTTTTTACTTATTTTTGTATTGAAATTAATATTCAGATACCATAATACAGGTAATTTTATGACCTCTGCTGAATTTATATCGCCAGCGCAGTTTAAAGAAGAATTTCAGATTGAAGGAATTACAGAACCAAGTGTACTGCGTTATTTTGAAACCTTAAATGCAGGAGAATTTGAGGCAACTGCTGCCTTATTTGCGATAGATGGTGTGATGCGTCCGCCATTTGAATCTGATATTGTCGGGACAGATGCGATCGCAGCCTACTTAAAACAAGAAGGTCAAAACATCAAAGCTTATCCGAACACAGGAATAGCCGAGACTTTAGAAAATGGAGATATCCAAGTCCAGGTAACAGGCAAAGCCCAAACTTCCTGGTGTAGTGTCAATGTCTTGTGGCTATTTATCCTCAACCAACAACGGCAAATTTCTTATACTAGAATCAAACTTTTAGCTTCCCCGAAAGAGTTACTTACTTTACGTCGTGAAAAGTAAATAGCGAATAACTAAAAAGAGCAAAATTTGAAACCAATATTTATCACCTACTCACACAGTATTTATGGCTTTCTCCTAACTCCTGAGTTTTGAATTTTGAATTCTTCTTCATAAATGCATGACTTGAAAAATAGTAATACCAATTTGAAAAAAGAATGCAATAGATACATACGGACATACCTTTGTTATGTCTGGCTTTCTTAATACATGAATTTTGTTAGCGTCGGCGGCAAGCGAGTTCGCGAGCGTCATCTTGAATTTTGAATTGGTATAACTTTTGTCTATCGGACTAATTCAGGTAAAGTAGCTTCTAACTTCAGACAGTTGGCACCATTAACCTGCAACTTGTAATCTACTTTATCCATGAGACGATTCATAATCAGCCAACCATAACCACCTTCTTGCTTTTCCAGCGGGTTTGGAGCGTAGTAGTTAGACATGTCAAAGCCTTCGCCGTAGTCCCAAATTTCTAAGGCAAAATCCCGGTCTTTCACTTCTAAACGCAGTAATATGGGTAAATTTGGTTGATCCTTGTGGGCATGACGGACTGCATTAGAATAGGCTTCTACTAAAGCCAGTCTCAAACGACTTGATTGCCGCGACCAATCCACAGATTCCCCTAGCTGAATTTTCAAACATCCCAACAACCAGTTTTCAACAATATTGAGAAAATTCAAATCGCTTGGTACATGAAGCTCACTTTTCATGACTTATAAAATCTCCAGTGAAAGTATAGTTTGATCGTCTTCTTGAACGTGATTATCTGCCTGGATGCGAGCTAGTAAATGGTTAAGAGAAAGTGGTTGTTCCTCTTGTTGTAAGAGTTGCCAAAGACCATCTTGATTCAGCATCGAACGGTTTAATGACTCAACCCCAACCTCAGTTTTTACTGTTGAATCAGGATTATTTGATACCATTGCTTCTGTAATTCCATCGCTGGCTAGTAACAATGTGTCTCCAGCAGCGAGAACCAAGCGACCAGACTGTGCCTGCCACTTAGGCAAAATCCCCAAAGGAACGCTGCGAACTTTCAGGTAATTGGGATTTTCGGCTAAAGCACCTTGGCGTGACCATAATATTGGGTAAATATGACCGGCATTGGTGTAGACCAGTTCTTTTGTGCTAGGGGTATAACAAGCTAACACAAGAGTGACAAAATAATTGTTGCTAATTAAATCTTCACTGAGAGCGTGGTTGAGGTTCTGCATAACCACATTCGGCTCTGCTGGTGTCTCTTGAGATAATTCTCGGCGCAAAACTGAAATAATACTAGCCATAAATAAAGCTGCTGGGACGCCCTTGCCAGAAACGTCACCCACTGCCAACCACAAGTCGCCTTTGGGATGGACAAAAACTTCAAAAAAATCGCCTCCTACTTCACGCGCGGGATAGCAGCAAGCTTGTACCTTCACACCTTTAATGTCAGGTAAACTTTGGCGTAGCAGGTTGTATTGAATTTGCCGAGCCACCTCTAACTCAGTGTGAATCTGCTGTTGCTTTTCTTGGAGGCGTTGGTAGAGTTTTGCTTGGGAAAGAGCTAAGGCTGCTTGTTCGGCAACACCTGCAATTAGTTGGATGTCTTCGTCTTCCCAAGGGCGATCGCGTCCCCATTGATGGAGGGTTAGCACAGCCAACAAATGCTGATGGTAGCTAAGTGGCACAACTAGGTGATGACCAGGATTACCGTTATATATATCTTGAGCGAGTTGATAATGACGGGTTTCCAGCACTTTTTCGATTAAAACACTGGAGTCGAAAAAGGAATCTAATACATCAGATTTCGGATCGCGGTAGAAAAACTCGTCTTGTGTGAGGCGATCGCCCTCTACTGGTTTGAGTAAGCAACTGGTAGCTTCAAATGTTTCTCCAATAGTTGCGACAATTTTTTGCAGCATACTATCGTAGTCTAAAGATTCCCGAATCGCTGTTGTTACCGCATTAAACAAAGATTCTCGCCGTAAGGACCGACGTAATTCTTGGGTGCGCTTCTTAACTAGGCGATATGTATCAGTAGCTTGCTCAACTAAACTTCTCAGCCGTTCTGGATTCCAGGGTTTGGTAATGTACTTGAATACCTGACCGGAGTTAATCGCATCTACCAAATCTTCGACATCAGTAAAACCAGTTAACAAAATCCGAATCGTGTCTGGAAAGCGCTCTACGGTGCGACTAAAAAATTCAGTCCCATTCATTTCTGGCATTCTTTGGTCAGAAATAATTACCGCCATTTCGCCAAATTGATCCAAGGTTTCCAAAGCACCAAAGGCATGATTGGCTTTATATACTTGAAAATCTCGCCTAAAAGTGCGGTAGAGTAAATCTAGGTTATCTGGCTCATCATCTACCACCATGAGCTTAAGTTTGTCCGTACCAATCTCAGCCATATTTGACTTTTGTTTTTATATATTTGAATGGCGAGATAACATGATGTTTATCCCACCTAATAAATAAGAGAAAATTAGAGAAGCCATTCACTTTGAAAATATAACTTTTCAGGCGTTGTAAGTTTCCCTTGATTATTCTCAATCGATCCACACCAAAATTAAATTTATCCAACTAACCCAGAACGCAAGGCGCGGACTGCTGCTTGGGTACGGTCATCGGCACATAGCTTATTCAAAATATTGCGAACGTGAGTTTTTACAGTGCCAACTGTGATGTAAAGTCTTTCCGCAATTACTGCATTACTACAACCTTCGACAATCAACTGTAACACTTCCAATTCCCTTTCTGTCAGGGTGTAAGGTTGAATTTCTTCCAGATTCTCAAAAGAATCAGGGTTAGGAGCAATAGTCTTGGAATCGACCAAAGCCGATTCCAACTTTTGAGGATTTTGTTGCGCTTGTTGTAATACAATCCGAGCGATCGCTGGATCGATCCAAGCGTTGCCATTGTAAGTTACTCGTACTGCTTCCAGCAAATTATCAAATTTGATATCTTTCATACAGTAAGAGTCTGCACCAGCAGCAAAAGCTGCCAACACCGCTTCTTTGTTATCCCGCAACGTCAAAATTAACACTTTTGTAAGTAGCTGCTGGCCATTAGTAGTAGATTTTACCTCCCGTGTTAACTCAATGCCATCTTTATCTGGTAAACCAATATCGACAATGGCAATATCTGGTTGTAGCATTTTTAACATTTTTAGACCCTCAGCAGCATTAGCAGCTTCACCTACAACTTCAATTTCATCCTTTTGCTGTAGTGCTGTACGAATACCCACACGAGTTAGGTCATGGTCTTCAATCAGAGCGATACGAATTTTACTCATAGCCAACTTCAGCCCGTTACACTATAACCATAAAGTCGAGTTTCGTGACATACTCCCACACTAGCTGCAAGCAGTATAGTGGGAGCTTCTATTCCCGGAACCAGAGTTGCGAGTTGAGCGTTTTATACTGAGTGAATATTACACTTTAACAATAAAAGTTGGACTGGTTCAGCCCAAGTACAAGCGCCCAAGATTAATAGACAAAGGAGTGAAATTAATTATGTGTTATCTAAAACCCTTATATATTACGTAGCAGGGCTGCGTATATACATTCTTGTTCACTATTATGTCTATTTAGTTTAATTATGCTTACTCTCGTTGCAGGGCAAAGGGGAATCTCTTTTGCCTAAGTTCTAATATAAAAAAATTTGATAAACTTAACATTCATGCAAAATCTGGTGTGAGTATTACTTAAGAATAGGCTATGTCTAACGGCAATCAAGCATTTTCAGTGTTGGGAATACCAGTTCATGTGATGGCTGACTATCCAGGCTGGTTGTTAGAATGCCTGCACACAGGCAGAGGAACTCATGTCGTAACGCTCAATGCAGAAATGACTATGCAGGCAGAGCGAAATCAATTATTAGCTCAGGTGATTAAAAATGCTGAACTGGTGATTCCAGATGGAGCTGGAGTTGTTCTGTATTTACGATGGCTGTTATGGCAAAAAGTGCAGCGGTTTCCAGGGATTGAATTAGCAGAAAAACTTTTGCAAGCACTTGGGCAACAAAAGACAGGGACAAAGATATTTTTCTATGGAGGAGCGCCTGGAGTGGCCGCAAATGCGGCAGATTTTTGGCAGCAGCAAATTCCAGATTTGAATATAGTCGGCACTCACTCAGGCTACCATTCTCCAGAAGAAGAAGCACAATTGCGACAAACTCTGGCTCAATTGCAGCCACAAGTGATTTTTGTTGGTTTGGGAGTGCCGCGTCAAGAGTTATGGATTGCCGAAAACCGCCATTTGTGTCCCCAAGCAATTTGGATTGGCGTTGGTGGTAGTTTTGATATTTGGTCGGGAACTAAAACTCGCGCTCCCGCCTGGTTAGGAAATAATAATTTGGAATGGTTGTATCGCCTTTATCAAGAACCTTGGCGCTGGCGGCGGATGTTGGCTTTGCCAGCGTTTGCTGTGAAAGCGTTTGTTTATCGTTTGACAGCAAAGGGTGCAATTAGTTAAGAGTGGGGCATGGGGCATGGGGATAAGGAGACGTGGCGACGCAAAAAAAGATCAAATACTATCTCTGTGTAAGACTGTCCCCATGCCCAATGCCCAATGCCCAATGCCCTATGCCCTATGCCCTATGCCCTATGCCCTATGCCCTATGCCCAATTCTGGGCGTTATTACTTAGTTAGTATTAAAGTCTTGAAAAATTTTTAAATTTTCTTTGTTGAAATTTAAATTCCCAGGCGAAACCTGGGAATCCTTATTTTGGGGAGAATGTCACCTCTAAGCAGTCAAACTGTTTAGTTGTGGGTATGAGGAAAATTTAACAATGCCAGTATTAACAACTCAAGTTAAGAAAGACTTTTCCGTTCGTGGAGAAGACAGTGAAACTCAACAGCACGGTAGCAATACTACAACTAAAATACAATTGCAATCTGTAAGCAAGACTTATGCTAACGGCACTCACGCCTTATTAAATGCTGACCTTGAGGTCAAAAAGGGAGAATTTCTGTTTATCACGGGGCCAAGTGGTTCTGGTAAATCAACGCTCTTGAAACTGCTGTATGGCCAGGAGTTTCCTACACAGGGAGAAGTAATTGTTGATGGATGTAATGTAGCCGATTTGCGGGGCGATCGCTTGTCATTATTGCGGCGACGAATTGGTATTGTGTTTCAAGACTACAAACTCATTAGTCAACGAACAGTAGCAGAAAATGTCACTTTTGTATTGCAAGCTCAAGGGTATACCCGTAAAGAAATTCAACGACGTTTAGAACCAACCTTAAAGCTAGTAGGTTTGCTGAGTAAAGCTGACTGCTTTCCAGATCAACTTTCTGGGGGAGAACAGCAACGGGTGAGTATTGCCCGTGCGATCGTTGGTACACCACCCCTACTGTTGGCCGATGAACCTACTGGAAATCTCGATCCCGATAATTCCTGGCAAGTAATCCAGATTCTCCAGAAGTTAAATTCCTTTGGGGCTACGGTAATTGTCACCACCCACGATGAACAATTGGTACGGCGGTGCAATCATCCGGTAGTGCAAGTTCGTAATGGAACGTTGTCTCGAAAATAAGTGTTGGGCATTGAGCATTGGGCATTGGGCATTGGGCATTGGGCATTGGGCATTAATTAGGACTAGTCGTTTAACCAAGGACAAATGACAAATGACAAATGACAAATGACAAATAACTAATAAACATGATGTTTTACTTTTGATGATACGGGTACGAAAGGTACTGGTGTTTTGAGGGGTAGTACTTGTAGGCGATCGCAGGCTTGTAAACTCTTAAAAGCTGCCTCTCGCACTACAACTTCTTCCTCTCGGCTGAGTAGGAGTTGCAAGCATTGGACAATATCTTGCTGCACTGAAGAGTCAACTCGCTTACGGCTGATGAATTTACTTAGTTGACCTAGAGCAATCAACCGCTTCAATGGATCTTTTTCTGTTAAATTCATCAACAAGCGATCGAGGTGGTCTTCTTCTCGATTTTCAGAGAAGTTGACAATTTGCCATACCAATAAAATTAAGGTTAACAGGGTTCCTACAGCTTGCGCGATCGCACCAGCAGCAATCCAGTGACTGTGAGAGTCGACCCATATTGCCGCTGCCATGTAAGTGCTGACAGTAGCAATACCGCCACTGATGACTGCTAAAACTAACCGACGATTTGAACTATTTAAGAACTTACGTATTTTAGACCAGCGCAATTGCCAGTCCCACTCTTGCATTGAGTAAACCAATACCATTACTCCAATGCCGATAAAAAGAGCCAGTAGCAGTTTCCAGTTCCACAACAACATGGCAATGATAATTGTCAGGAACCCAAGAAAGCCCCCAGGGCCAGAGAAACGTTTAAATGTTTGCTGCTTTATGGCTCCCTTTGTCTTGAATTTTGGAAGCGACCAGTTCCAGTTGGGGATTTGGTTGATCAATTGCTGCCAAGAAGACGAAGCCTGTGCCACAGTGTTTACCTACTTGATTATGAAATTACCTATTGTATAAGTTTTACTATGGATGAAGAAAGAATGAAGGCTCAAATCACAAAATGCCCGATTTTATAGACAGATAGTAGACTAATACAGCACAGCGCCAATTAACATACCATTTTCAATCGCTCAGAGCAAGGGCATTTTGTACGTAAGTCTTAATTAAAGACAAAAACGAAAGTTATCAAGGGTGAATTGCCCATCAAAAGTACAAAAGGTAACGCTGTGAATGTTATTCACATTTATAGATAATAAGGTATTGGGGGAAATTGCCGAATCGGAATTGGCAAGATTAGAGCCTGGTAGTGCAGTTTGAGCGAGTAGTTGCCGATCGCGATCGTAAGCGGAAAGCACTAGCCGTTGCGAACTAGTCACAAAGGCGCTAACCGAGTTCACGGGACGCAAGAAAGTAGCTTCTAAAAATCCGCTTTTGGGCGCTCCCATTAAGACTATTAGCCCTGAATAGGTTGGAAATGCTGGATTTGATGGCTGTATTGCTAGAGTATTGTGAAAAATGACTCCCCAACGTTCATATTGGCGCTCTACCGCTTCAAAACACTTCAAGTCTTCTAAATCTAAACAAATACAAGTAGGTACAGTAAGTCTGGTAGCATCAAGAGCTGGTTCGACCTCTCCCCGCCTAGCTGAAGCTTTAATTTCGTTTTGTATATTCAAGTTGTCAAGCGCAAATTTAGCGTCTTCAATCGTTGGTAGTTTATTTGATTGAAGAGTAGCCTGCTTTACCATGACATCCCGCCTTACTATTACTTAGATAAAAATTAGATTAATTATACATTAAAATTATGTCTTCTACGTATATAAGTAGAATTAACAGCTTATTAAAATAAGCGTTTTAACTATTTTTGACGTGTTGACGCTCAAAATTATTTATCGGTTTTTTGATAGACTACCATAAAAACTTATGCTGGATTCACGCTGGAGCGATCCTCGCTACCATGAAAAACCCTTATAAAACAGTAATTTCAACGTTCCGTTACTTTATTTTTATGAAAAAAAGCACCAAATCTTTACAAGTAATCCAGTAATTTTATATCTACTTAATCTGACGCTAGCGAGAAGTCCGAGAGTGATTGGTTCGCTGATAATAACAATGAGTGGGGAGTTTGAACTAGACACACCAAGAGTGCTGAGTGAAAAGACTGCCTACAAAGGACGTTGCTCTTACTAAGTACACAAATATTAAGTGCTTTTTAATTTACTCAGCACTGAATGCGGTAAACATCAGGGTGACTAAAGGGGAGGCGGAGAAATTATCGAATCTTCTCTTCGTGCGCCTGCGCCCCAGGTATCGTGTCTTACTTGTGCCAACGAATCACTACAGTCAACAAAAAAACTTATGCTTCAACCACTAGGATTTGAACAACGCTCTATAAATACCTCACTAGGTAGAATGGTATATTATACTGCTGCTGGAGCGCCTTGGGAGGATAATGTGACTGCCAAAGACGATCGCGAAACTTTGGTATTCTTGCACGGTTTTGGTGGTGGGTCTTCTGCTTATGAGTGGTCGAAAGTTTATCCGGCTTTTGCGGCTGAATATCGGGTTATTGCGCCAGATTTACTCGGTTGGGGTAGGTCTGAACATCCAGCACGGAGTTACAAAATTGAAGATTATTTGATTACGATTCGGGAGTTTTTCGAGCAGACTTGTACTGGGCCAGTAACAGCGATCGCTTCTTCTTTGACCGCAGCATTTACAATTCGGGTAGCAGCAAATCATCCTGATTTATTTAAGTCTTTAATTCTTACTACCCCCGCCGGACTTTCTGACTTTGGCGAAGACTACTCTAGGAGTTTTTTTGCCCAGTTAGTTAGCGTTCCCATTGTCGATCGTTTACTTTACAGCACTGGAATTGCTACTAGTGGTGGTATTCGCAGCTTTTTAGAACAACGGCAATTTGCTCAATCGAATCGAGTTTACGAAGAAATTGTAGATGCTTATCTACAATCTGCCCAACAACCTAATGCTGAGTATGCAGCACTATCCTTTGTACGTGGCGATTTGTGCTTTGATTTATCCCTTTACATTCAACAATTAGTCACTCCCACTGCGATTATTTGGGGACAAAAGTCGCAATTTACAGGCCCCTCAATTGGTCGCCGCCTTGCTGAAATCAATCCCTTAGCGATCCGATTTTTTCAACAGTTGGAAGATGTCGGATTGACACCACAGTTAGAATTGCCAGCAGTGACAATTGGGTTAATTCGCAAATTTTTGCCTTTGCTTAATTAACATGAGTAGTAGAGACGCAAAATTGGACTGGGCTTTCGCCTTGCTTTCCTAACGCGTCTCTACATTCTTTTTCAGCAGATGTTTAATAAGATTTCTAGAGAAAATATTATCAACAAAAGTGATATACTATTTGTCTTTCAATCTGATATCAATGACAGTTGCATTGAAGTTGTAGTTAAAGCCTTCTAACTCAAATGGCATCCCAATTTTCACTTTACTGTTACCCAAAACTGGCCCGCTTTCAGTAACTTGGGCTTTACCATCTAAAGTCAAAAGAAAATCTGCACTATAATTGTTTCTTTTTGGATCTGGCAGTTCTTTAACAGTACCATCCGGTTGGAAGACATTGATTGTTCTAGGTAGCTGTTGAATAGATTTAATTTCAATCTGTCCGTATGGCTGATTGCGGATAATCACATTGGTTTTCCCACCCTTTTTTAAACCATTGTCGATTAATTTTTCCGGGTCGCGTACATTCAAACCACGAACTACTAAGTCTACTTCTATGGGTACTGTTTTCGCGCCAACTTGGGCAACAGAACCAGAAGTGCCAGGAAAAATAAAGATGCCAAAGATAACTAGCAAAATTACCAGTAAAGCACCTAAATCTAGGAGATTGATTTTGCCAAACAAGCGACCTTTTGAATCTAAAATAGCCATAAAAAGTTTTCCGAGTTAATAACGAAGTAATGGATTGTAGCTAGAAAGTTTACGATGGAAACAGTAATTTTCCCTATTTGGTAATAACTCAAAGTATTCAAGGGTTGCAGTTATGCGACAGTTTATCACGAGTTCGTAATTTCCGAAGAGTCGGCAGCTAACCCTGAAAATTTTACCTGTTATAGCAGATTTCAAGGAAAGTAAGGTACACAAGCTCGCGTCTGTTACCCATATATAAAGCGTGTTTGACTCTTGAATTCTGAATTCTGCTGTAATACTTACGCGCCTAGAAAGTAAAATCTAGTGTTTAGGGCTATCTCTAGAGAGAATCTCTAGCCTCCCGCAGTTCGGTCGATTTGAGTCAAGATTATCTGTATAACAACTCCTTTGATATTGAGTTAAGAATGCAACTTAGAATACTCTAAATCCGTCTCATAATTTGTCCCCTCATTTTATGTTCTTCCAAAATAATCTTCAAAGCGTATTATGTTCAATTGGAAAGGTTTTGCTGCAAATTACCGTGTATGGCGGCGTCGCTGGTTTTATCCCCTAATTTCAGTGGTAGTCGCCCTGAGTCTGTGCCTGAGTACACCCCTGCCTGGAAGAACTTTAGATTTCTTACCTCTTTTACTCCAAGGAGTTCAGGCATTTCAGCTTTCTAATATATCCCCTAATCAAGAAGTTGATCTTGGTAAGCAGATTAATCAGGAATTGGTCGGCAGTCAAGTCCGACTTTACCGCAATCCCGAAGTGAATCGTTATGTAGAACAAGTTGGTCGGCGTTTAGCAGCGAATAGCGAGCGCCCCGATCTCCCCTATACTTTTCAGATAGTTGAGGATGACGCTATTAACGCCTTTGCGACATTAGGCGGCTATGTATATGTCCACACGGGTTTGCTGAAAACCGCAGACAATGAAGCGGAACTCGCAAGTGTACTCGCCCATGAAATCGGTCATATTGGCGGGAAACACGTAGTCAAGCAAATGCAGCAAAAAGCCCTCGAAAGCGGTCTATTAACGGCGGCTGGCTTAGATCGAAATTCCGCAGTGCAAATTGGTGTACAGTTAGCGCGAGACTTACCACGCAGTCGTAAAAACGAATTTGAGGCCGATCAAAGAGGACTACGAACTTTGACACGTACTGGTTATGCCCAGTCAGCAATGGTCTCTTTTATGCAAAAACTGCTGAAAAAGGGTGGTTCTAGTCCGACATTTTTGAGTACACACCCCGGAACCAGCGATCGCATTGATGCCCTCAGACGTGCAATTAACTCTCAACCTAGTAATGGAAAATCTGGCTTGGATAATGCTAGTTATAAAGCAAATATTCGACCATTAGTAAGGTCTTGAGGAAATTGGGCATGGGGCATTGGGCATGGGGCACTTGTACTGAGCGTAGCCGAAGTATGGGGCATTGGGCGTTAGGAGTGCTGAGTGCTGTTAGCGGTAGCGGGGCGTTTAGCCCGTGCTGAGTTAGGAGTTAGGAGTTTTGTTTATCTCCTTGTCCCCTTGTCCCCTCATCTCCCTCATTTCAAACATTGCTCAATTCCTATTGCGGCGATCGACTTTAATTTTGGCTGGATCGACTGTACTTACAACCTCTTCTAAAGGCAGGGTACGGATATAGTTTTTAAAGATATTAACTTGATAAACCAACTGATTTGTGACATCTAGTCCAGTCAACCAGCCACTCCGGGGATGATAAGCGCCGGTATCTATGTCTAGCCATCCCTTTCCTTGGGCCAGTTTACCAGGAGAAACACCCGGCAGGGTAAAAGTAATGGTGTGACCGATGATAATTTGTTTATCTGGAAAGTAGGGTTTTTCAATGCTGTGAAATTCCTCTCGTATCCAGCACAGTTCATCGGCAGTTTGTTCTGTCACAGATTTGGAAGGGTCAACACCAGCATGAGTTAACCAAATATCTCCCAAGTCAATGTATGTAGGCAAAGCTTTTAACCAATCCAGATGGTCATCAGGAATGGGAGCCTCTTGGTAACTGGCCACGGTAGCTTGCCCTCCCCCAAACAGCCATGCTTGCATGGTCGAGGAGGAAGTCCTTTCATTCGTCAGAATGCTTAATAACATCTGCTCATGATTTCCCAACAAACATGGGTAGTTATTTTGTTTGACAAAATTAACTACTTGTGCGCTATGAGGGCCGCGATCGATTAAGTCTCCCAGAAAATAGACTCGATCTTCTGACGTGGGGGCGATCGCCTCCAACAGTGTCATTAAACCTTCATAGTGTCCATGCACATCCCCAATTACAATTCGTCTGGGGCTAATTTCGCTCATTGTCTCTTAGCTGCAATAGTTTTGGCTAATACTTCTGCTACAGTTTACGCTGTCTGGTTTCCGCAATGAAAGGTAAAAATACTGGATAATGCTTATTTTAATTTAATTTTTGTACCAGTAATAAACTTAACTTATCAAATATATACAACAGCAATTGTTTTTCAGATATAACTTATAATAACGATGGCGTAAGACTAGCTTTTTCTGCTAATTTAAACTACTTAGCCGAGAATTTAGGCTCTTGCCATATTCATCATTTTTAAATTCACCATGTCTAATGGTTTTTCTGCTGAAATTAGTTCGCGCATCTGCAAGCACATGAATGACGATCATGCTGATGCTGTAGTTATTTATGCTAAAGCTTTTGGTGGTGTAACAGATGCCAATGCAGCCGAAATGCTGTCAATTGATGCACAGGGTATGGATTTAACAGCGCAAGTAAATGGGGAAACTGTACCAGTTCGCATTCAATTCGATCGTGTTTTAGTAGATGCCGAAGATGCTCATCAAACTTTGATTGCAATGGTGAAGCAGGCGCGGGTTCAGACTAAATAAGAAATGACAAAATAATTGACACTAAATCTGCGATACATTTAATCGCATATTTTTGTACATATATACGAATCCGATTTGATTTCTGAACTGATTTGCGTAGGTAGGCAATAGGCAAGGGGAAAGAAAGCTTCCTAGTTGTACTGAGTTTTTTCAGAAATAAAATACTAGTTCTATAGCAATACTGAATCATTTGTGAAAAACAAAATCCCCGACTCTGTAAAAGTTGTCGGGAATCTGTGGCTTGGTTAAGCTTAGAGGATGTTTTAAAAGTCATGATTGATGTATCAAATATTTCTTTACCCCACCCTAACCCTCCCCGATATATTGGGGAGGAAACCGGATTTTCTTGTTTCCCACCTTTATAAGGGGGGATTAAGGGGGGTAAGAATTCGATTAAAGTCACAGCTAACTACTTTTAAAACATCCTTTTAGAGTCAAAGCTGTGTTATATCGTAATTAGTGTAAATACTCACCCCGCCAGTCGATACATAATCACTTTTCCTTTCCAATTTTCTTCTACAAATACTAGATGCTCACCATTGGAACGCCGAAAAGCGCGAATACCGTAGGGTATATCAATCCAGCCACTTTCGCTACCAACTTCTGGGCCTGGTTTTAAGTGTTGTACTTGCGCTCCCGTCTTGGCATTGTAAACATATACCTCTGCGGTTTTGACTGTCACAGCAAATACATAGTCTTCCGTCACACTGATTGCTGCTGTAGACACTTCACGCTTCCCGGTGCTGTCGTAGGGAATTACAATCCGCCATTTCGGAGTACGATTTCCTTTACTCCAATTGTCAAAACGGGCAATCTCAGATCCAGCAACTCCAGCATCGTCACTAAATGCAGGGCGATCTACCGTAAAACCTGACAAATACATACTATCTGTTTCAGGGAAATATTCGATCCGGCGCAAGTCGTTAAATATTTTGGGAGTAGTTTGCTTTTCCATCGAACTATAGCTGTAGATGGGGTTGCCTTTAGGATCTATTCCCTGTAAAGAATAATGTCGAATGCCATCTTCTGTTCGCAAAGCTTTCCAAACATCTCCTTTGCTGTCTACCCACCAACCGCCGAGATAAGGATAATCTTTGCTGCGATCGTATTCGTTCTTTTCAAATTTGCCATTACCGTTGCGATCGCGCCAGATCCATTCTCCTTTTTCTGGTTGATGCGGTGGCCAATTTCCGGTGATAAATGGTAAATCTTTGCTATTAGTACCAACAAACATACCGGCGGGTATGGCGACTTTACCATCTGTAGCGGGATTAAAACGATATATTTGCAGAAAGCTGTTATACATATCTGTGAGAAACAAAAACGGCTTCCCTTGGATGCGGCGAACAAAGGTTCCATCTGGCGATGTATGCAGACGTGGATCTTGAGGATATTTGAAAGGATTTAAGGTGTAGGCTTTGTAATTCCATTGCTTACCAGCAGTCTTACTGTAATCCATCAGATAGTGTTCTTGTTTGGTGAATAAATCGACACCATCAGTTTTAGGATCGGCATCTGCATTATCGACGAATATCAATCCCAGCGATCGCCACATTAGTTTTCCCGATGGCGAAAATTTCCGCAAATCTGTTCCTGATTTGTTGAAACCATTACTATTTATATAGATATTGCCGGAAGCATCTGTACCGACTCCGGTAAGTCCGTAAAGTTTCAAATCTCGAACTTCACCAGGAACTCCTGCATAGATACCGCCTTTCGTGCCAAAACTACTCACCTGCACTGGCCGATCTTTGATCTCATAAGTCAACATTTGCTGACGCGGGCCATTTTCTGCTACTAACAGCTTACCTTGATGATTAATAGCGATCGCAGTTGGTTCGACGATATCTGCAATCTGTTGGGGCAATTGCTTTCCACTTTGGGAATAATGTAAAATTTTTGCAGGTTTACTACCATTTTTGCTTTGAATAATCCACAGATTTTTTTGTGGATCGATAGTTATTGCTCCCGGATTAGCAACGGCAAAGCTGCGAAGTTTCTTCATCGTATCAGTATCATAAACACGAATCTGGTTAGCAGCAGAATCACTTACATACAACTCGCTTCCCACAGTTGCTAATCCAGTAACTTCACTTTTAGTACTGGTAATCAACATACTTTTATCCCAACCACGCCCATTCGGAAACGGCGCGGGTTTTCCTGATAAATCATAGCGTCTAACGCTATACCAAGTTGTTCCTTCTGGTGGATAATCTTCTTTTGTATCGCCCCTCGAACCTTGAGTCATGGCAATGTAAACATATTTACTATTTGCGGTTACAGCTTTGCCACCGCCACGACTCCAGCCGTGAGTATCCCCAAGGGCAGCAATAACCTTACCATCTTTATATATTCCTGCCTCCATTGCCGCCTCATCCCAATGACTGTTGGTATAAACTGTGCCATCAGGAGCAACATACATGCCCTCAATATTGTTTTGTACCCGCAGATTTCCACTACCAATAGTGTTACCTATCCACGATGTTTTGTAGTTCAGCGCGGCTGTTTCAGTATTGTTTTGTACCCGCAGATTTTCACTGCCAATAGTATTACTTATTGGCGACATTTTGTGTGTAAGCGTGAGTATTTTAGTATTGTTTTGTATCCACAGATGTTCGCTGACAATAGTATTATTTGTTGACGAGATTTTATGTTTAAGCGGGTGTATTTCAGTATTATTTTGTACCTGAATATTTTCCCTGCCAATAGTATTATGTGTAAGCGTGCGTGTTCCAGTTGTCGCCCAGTCTGTTGTAATTCCAAGGGTAGTAACAATAACTCCAATAGTCAGACTGAGTAAAAAGTTGAAAGTTTTATTTCTTTGTAAATATTTAGTATTAGATAATTTTTTGATGTGCTGATTGAGATAATGACGGAGTTTTTTGAACTGCATCAGTAATTTATTTGTCATATAACTTTCAGGTTTTAATTATTTATATACAATCATTGTTTATGAAATCCGTAAAAAAATACAACTATTTTTAAGTGGTTAATATCCGGTCTATGTTTGGGTTACAACAAAAATGGATATAGTCGAGTAAAGGTATTAATATTTACTTATTTTTACATCATAATGGTAAGCATTAATACAAAAATGTTCTATGTTTCTTGCTTTCTCCCTATATAGCATTCACATTTCTGAATTGATAGGTATCATATATAGCTATATCAGTGTTATCTGGTTAATAAAAATACAGGTTTAAATCCTTGTTGACGTTGATATATAAATAGTTTATAAATTGGTTTTATATACAAAAATTATTATTGGTAATGTGTACTCATAAATTCTATTGATTTAGGTTTAGATACAGATGTAAAAGCGCAGAGATATGCGCTTGCTTTAGTATATTTATAGGCGATACATAGTGGAAAATAAACTAGAAAACTTTACTTCATCATCTGCATCTATTCTCACTCTGGGATTAGGCTGGTTTCCCAAAAGTCCCGGAGGACTAGAAAGGTATATTTACGAACTAACTCATAAATTAGCAGCAAATCAAGACCAGATTGAATTATGTGGAATTGGTCTACCAGAGGCTGAGATAAATTCGCCCATTAAGCTGACTAACTTGGCGAGTCCCGATAGTGCTATTTGGCAAAGATTATGGTCAATTCGCACGAATTTCCAGAAAACAAGAACTAGCAAACCAGATGCTATTAATTTGCACTTTGCATTATACAGCTTTCCGATTTTAGATATTTTGCCAAAGGGAGTACCAGTTACTTTTAACTTTCATGGCCCTTGGGCTTCTGAAAGTCAGCAAGAGGTAGTTAATAAAAATCTCAGTCTTTTAATCAAGCACTGGTTAATAGAAAAAAACACTTATAATCGTTGCG
The DNA here is from genome assembly GCF_034530995.1 of Nostoc sp. DedQUE04. Classification (NCBI taxonomy): domain Bacteria; kingdom Bacillati; phylum Cyanobacteriota; class Cyanophyceae; order Nostocales; family Nostocaceae; genus Nostoc; species Nostoc sp. DedQUE04. The sequence goes on from NZ_JAVRCA010000006.1 coordinate 211,469, forward strand.
ATCGCTTCATTGTTTTGAGCAAAGCATTTGGGAAAATTTTACACGATCGATATCAAGTACCGTGGAGCAAAATTAATATTATTCCCGGTGGAGTTGATATTAACTGGTTTCAACCAAATTTATCACCCCAAGAGGCTTGTGCAAAGCTAGGCTGGTCTACTAATCGCCGGATTATATTTACATCACGCCGCTTAGTGCATCGAACGGGAGTTGACAAATTATTGCAAGCTCTAGCTATAATTAAGCCCAGAATACCAGATGTTTGGCTAGCGATCGCAGGTCGCGGTCACATTCAAGCTGCACTACAACAACAGGCTACAGAATTAGGACTAGAAGACAACGTTAAATTTTTAGGTTTTCTTCCTGATGAACAATTACCTATAGCTTATCAAGCTGCTGAATTGACTATTATGCCTAGTCAATCTTTCGAGGGATTTGGATTAGTAATAGTTGAGTCTTTAGCCTGTGGTACTCCTGTTTTATGTACTCCAGTTGGGGGAATGCCAGAAATTTTATCAGAATTTTCACCCGATTTAATTACTACTTCAACAGAAGCATCAGCCATTGCTGAAAAATTAGAGCAAGTGCTTTTGGGTAATCTCCCCATACCTTCACAATCGGCCTGTCGCCACTATGCTACCACACACTACGACTGGAATCAAATTGCCCAGCAAGTACGGAATGTTTTATTAACTTAAACAAGTAAGTTTAATAAATACTAGGGGCACTACACGGGTCAAATTAGATAAAAAGAGGTTGAATGAGAATTCTTTTTTTGGATCAAAGCGGTAAACCAGGTGGTGCCGAATTATGTTTAATAGATATTGCTAAACCTTATGGCGATCGCGCTTTAGTAGGTTTATTTGCAGATGGCCCATTTAAACATTTACTACAACAAAATTATATTCCAGTAGAAGTTCTCGCAACTCAAGCAATCCAAGTTCGCAAAGAAAGCAGTTTGCTACAAGGATTCAAGAGTTTGGGACAACTTGCACCTTTAATTACTAAGGTAGTTAAAAAAGCGCGTGAATACGATTTAATCTATGCCAACACCCAAAAAGCATTAGTTGTCGGTGCGTTGGCAAGTTTTTTCAGTCGTCGCCCTCTGGTTTATCATTTACATGATATTCTTTCCAAAGAACATTTTAGCCCAACTAATCTTCGTATTGCTGTTAACCTAGCTAATCGTTTTGCATCATTAGTAATTGCTAATTCTCAAGCTAGTCAATCTGCCTTTGTACAAGCAGGAGGACGCCCAGACATCATCGAAGTTGTTTATAACGGCTTTAATCCCAAAAATTATCAAACTGATGAGTCTGACATTCAGAAACTACAGCAAAAGTTAGGATTAGAAGGAAAATTTGTCGTTGGACACTTTAGCCGTCTTGCACCTTGGAAAGGGCAACATATTTTAATTGATGCCCTTGCGAAATGTCCGCATAATGTAATAGCAATTTTAGTGGGTGATGCACTGTTTGGCGAACAAGATTATGTCCAAAAGTTGCACCAACAAGTTCGTGAACTGGAATTAGAAAATAGAGTCAAGTTTTTAGGATTTCGTTCTGATATTCCCCAGTTAATGGCAGTTTGTAACTTGGTGACACATACCTCTACTTCACCAGAACCTTTTGGTAGAGTGATTGTAGAGGCAATGCTATGTGAAAAACCTGTAGTTGCAGCCAAAGCTGGAGGTGCAATGGAATTAGTAGAACATGGACTTAATGGTTTTTTAGTCACACCAGGAAAACCCCAGGAACTTGCACAAGTAATTAGCACTTGTTTACACGAGACGAAAATAACTGCAAATATAGCTAAGAATGCCAGGATTACTGCTAGTGAGCGTTTTAATGTTGCAGTTATTAATCAGCAAATTGCCCAACTGCTATCTGATATCATGTCCGCTTAAATAGATATAATACCCGTGCTAACCCCACCCAGCTAAAGCGTAGCTTTTACTTTCTTCCTCACTTGCAAAGGCGTGCTTTTATGATTGACAATTAGACGGGCATAATAATATTAAAAATTAGTACAGCCTTGCACAAGTTTGCAGCGAATCGAATTTAAAAACTTTGCCTTAGTGTGCGAATATTTACACCAAGTTGCTGTATTTAGCAATGCTCTATGTCATATAAATAGTGTAATTCAGAACACTGACTAGAAAAAACTCTATCTTATATTGTTATTTCTATAAATGATACAACAGAAATACATTTAACAATCTTCTGCGACTTTCAACTACCCACATTTGGTAGATAAAAAGATTTTGCTGACCATAACGCTGTATTATCAAAATACATCGCAATACACAACACCCAAGGCAAACGCATCTAAATTACTCTCGATCGCAACCAAGGTTAAGAACCAACGACAAAATCAGCATTTCTCATTTGGTTTAGTTTCCAAGACTCAAAGCAATATCTACGACAGGCTGTGACGCTCCTGCGGACGCTCGAGTACTCGCTACCGCTTCCTAACGCTAACGCTACGCTATCAGTGACGCTAAATTTATGTCAATAAGCGGGGATTAATGCGACTATTTTCGAGCCGATTGAGAATAAAATCCTTTTGTTGACATGATGCGTTTGCCCTGACACAAGACCGAATCAAACAGATAAGGAACACAAATATTATGCCTTCAACTACAACTTACGCTTACGATGCTGCTGGCAATGTGATATCTGAGAAGATAGACAACAACAGTGATGGGATAATAGACTCAGTTATTACCTACCGCTATAACCAGACATCCTTTAGCGAAGACAACAATGGCGACGGCATAGTTGATTATGCCGAAACCTCTACTTATGATGCCAACGGCAACAAAACATCCGAAAGCCAGGACTACAGCGGCGATGGCATAGTTGATTATGTCTATACCTCTACTTATGATGCCAACGGCAAGTTGACATCGTATAGCGGTGACATCAACAACGATGGCATAGTTGATTTTGTCTCAACCTATACTTATAATGCCAAGGGCAAGCGGACATCCTCTAGCTCTGACATCAACAACGATGGCATAGTTGATACAGTCGAAACCTCTACTTATGATGCCAACGGCAAGTTGACATCCTTTAGCAATGACTCCAACGGCGACGGCATAGTTGATTTTGTCTCAACCTCTACTTATGATGCCAACGGCAACCGGACATTCTTTAGCGAAGACTCCAACGGCGACGGCATAGTTAATATAGTCGAAACCTTTACTTATGATGCCAACGGCAAGTTAACATCCAAAAGCGGTGACTACAACGGTGACGGCATAGTTGATTATGTCGAAACCTCTACTTATGATGCCAACGGCAAGTTGACATCTACGGAAAGCTTCAACGGCGACGGCATAGTTGGTAGAGTCTTAAGCTATACTTATGATGCCAACGGCAACCAGACATCCTTTAGCCGTGACTTCAACGGCGACGGCATAGTTGATAGAGTCGAAACCTATACTTATGATGCCAACGGCAACCGGACATCCTTTAGCGAAGACTACGACGGCGACGGCATAGTTGATAATGGCTACACCTCTACTTATGATGCCAACGGCAAGTTGACATCCAAAAGCTATGACAACAGCGGCGACGGCATAGTTGATTATGTCGAAACCTATGATGCCAACGGCAACCAGACATCCTATAGCCGTGACGATAATGGCGACGGCATATTTGATTATGTCTCAACCTCTACTTATGATGCCAACGGCAACTTGACATTCTCTAGCGAAGACAACAATGGCGACGGCATAGTTGATTTTGTCACAATTGATAATACTTATGATGCCAACGGCAAGTTGACATCTTCTAGGCGTGACAACAGCGGCGACGGCATAGTTGATTATGTCTCAACCTATACTTATGGACGCACATCCGCCAGTTATGACTTCAACAACGATAGTGTAACTGATGCAGTTGGCATCTACAGCTACGATTTGAGCGGCAAGCTGATTTCACAGAAAATTGACAACAATAATGATGGTATCTTTGATCGAGTGACTGCCCTAAGTTACGACGCTAACAACAGACTAGCTGCACAGCTAGCTGACCTCAACAATGATGGCATCGCTGAGGAGATTACCACTTACAACTACGATGCCAATGGCAAAGTAACTAGCGCAGATATTGACAGCAACAGTGATGGCACTACTGATGCAGTTGCCACTTATCTGTATGATGCCAATGGTCAACTTCTCAGCAAGACCACCACAGAAGGAACTGTGCCAAACCAAAGCTTAAATGGTGGCAATGGTGCAGACACGCTCACTGGTGCGGCTGGTAACGATCAAATTAAAGGCAAAAACGGTAACGATCGACTCCTTGGATTAGCCGGAAATGACAAACTAGTTGGTGGTCATAGTAATGACATCCTTAACGGTGGCGCTGGCCGTGATACCCTCACAGGAGATTGTGGCGCTGATAAATTTGTGTTCAACAGTCTGAGTGATTCGCTGCTGTCTGGCTTTGATAAAATTACTGATTTGAAAATCGGTGAAGATAAAATAGATGGGCTGTATGCAGTTGACGCTGCTAATTTGGTTCAACTTGGCACTGTTGCTAGTCTAAATCTTTCCGATGTACAGCAGATATTGAGTGCAACTGCTTTTGTGGCTAAAGGTGCAGCAACTTTTACCCTTGGTACAGGCAATAAGGGGCAGACTTTTTTGGCACTCAATGATAACACTAATGGATTCTCTGCCCTCACGGATGCTGTGATTGAAATTAGTGGCTACAAAGGTAACTTAGCCTCCTTAGCAGTTGTCTAATCATACTACGGTTCAGGTGTGACTATAAACCAACTAATTCACGAGATTCAAAATCAGAAAGTTGTTGAGCGATCGCTAATCTTGCTTCCAACTTAGCTACACTAAACTGGTTACGCAGATATTCCAAATGGGCGATGGCATTTGCTTTCTCGACAGTTAACCGAATTTGGGTGTCTATTGCTTTCTGATATTCCTGATTCACAAGCAACACCTCAAAGCGACGAGCCTTGCGTTGAGCATCATTCTTCAAATCCATCTCAAAGGCGGCGGTGCGGTCTGCATTGCCTTCAAATCGGTTAACTTGGTGCTGCACTGCCATCAACTGAGAATCTATTTCATTAGCCCGTTGGGCAGCTTGTGCGATCGCAGCTGGATAATGACTCAGTTGCATCATTTAATAATTTTCCTCTCAGGTCAATAATGTAGTGTTTAAGTATAAGACCAACCCTTGAATTTATTTACCAAAAGGCTGTCACAGAGCAGTTTTACACTTAACTCAGCTTGGTGGAAGCTATATATATATTATAGTCCAAATGTATTGAATTAGGGGAGAAAAAGCGATGTCTGAAGTGCAGGTATGCCAATTATTTTCCTAATTTTTCGTTAAAATAAAGTTAAAATAAACTCTCAAAAATTTTTATCTTTACTCTGTATAAGCTAACTTTTTAAGTTTTTGAAATTAGCTTTAGACAAAGGAGTAAAAATGAATATCGCTCGTCATTAATTTCTAGAGATGTCTTTTGAATAACACTATTAATTTTGCCTTTTAAGATTAAGTCCGCCCATATACCCATGACTTATTTAGCCGTCAGACTGAAGTCTGCGGCTAATAAAGTAAGCCTGCATAAGCAGGCTAATTATTTTCTGCTAAATTCTACACTTTAGCTCAAGCTGCTTCCCGCAGTTGTGGTTGTGACGGCACACTCACCTCTGGAAATGAAAGCGAGAGTTGTTCGGCTTGAGGTACTGCCGCTTGCTGCAAAACTTGAACTTCAATATTCACGCTGACCAAATAACTACCTGTATCAGCACCAACTGCTTCGGCAATGAGTTTAGCAATGTCTGGGCGTTTGGCAGTCAGCGGGTCACGTAAAATACACCGATCCCATTCATGCTTGGCAGTCGGATTGAGGTTGAGAATATAATGCTTCATCATCGAACTAACCCTTGAATCCATCTTCCAGAAGGTTTTCACAGAGCCATTATGCATTTGGCTAGGCTTTGTGGACGCTATATTTATTATAGTATATTTGTACTAAATTGGGCGATATCTGAGTCAGAAAGTAGGAAATATATCATGTCTAGCTAATTGCTATATTCCCTAATCTATGCGGAAAGTTCAAAAACCCCCCCCCTCTTTGGTCTTACAACAGTTTTCATGTATTTGAACCACACTTGTCGTAGGGGCGCAAGGCCCATTGGTGTCAACTTAACCCGAAACCCGCTTGGTGACAACGTTTTGCTCTCACCCCCAGCCCCTCTCCCATCCGTGAGAGGAAAACTAGACATTCAATTCCCCTTCTCCTTTGGGAGAAGGGATTAGGGGATGAGGGTGTAAGGGATTTGCAAAACGCCTGTCTGATATAGTTTTCGGCTTAAGTTTACACCAATGAAGGCTTTGTGCCCTTAGCGCAGGACACGATTAAGCCATTCCACATTTAACTTGCATAATTAGCGTAGGCTTTTCGGTCTATGCCACAAGAGTTATATAAATAAATTAGATGTCGTTTAGCTTATAAATCATTCGTAAAAGCGTATAGGTGTGTCTTAGCTATATTCCCGTGCTACATCCAATTAGTTAAAGGACTTCTAACAAATAATCAAAGCGCAATGTCTAGGATGGGCAAAGCCAACGCCAAATTTATCTATTCCTTTCTTCTCTAATTTAGTGATGTCTTTAAATTCTTAATCCCAGAAAATCTGCCTATAGGTAAATTCTAATACAAAGGTATTGCAACTAAGCTTACAAAGCAACACCTTATATTTATGTAAATCGCTATATGGTAGATATCTATATTATTGACCTATTTGTAATTGGTCTACTTTTACTGATGGTAACTTTAGGGTCGGGTTGGATTACTCGCTTACCCCTTTCTTTTGCCATCATCTACCTAGTGGTTGGTATTTTTTTAGGCCCTTATGGCTTAGGGCTGATTGAATTACGTCGAGATGACGTTTTTAATACCGAACTGCTGGAGAAAATAACAGAACTTGTCGTGATTATTTCTGTGTTTAGCTGCGGCTTAAGAATTGTTCGGCCTCTAAAATTAGGGGTTTGGGATATTACAGTGCGATTGATTGTATTTCTGATGCCAATTTCAATTTTTGCTCTGGCTGTTGTGGGTAAATTCTTTTTAGGAATGAATTGGGGAGAAGCAATTTTATTAGGAGCAATTCTTGCACCTACAGATCCAGTATTAGCATCAGAAGTACAATTGACCAGTGCAAATGACCAAGATGAGTTGAGATTTGGTTTAACCTCTGAAGGTGGATTAAATGATGCTTTAGCTTTTCCCTTTGTTTATTTTGGTCTTCATGCTTTAAAAGATGACAACTGGGGTAACTGGTTTAAACAGTGGATTACAGTTGATTTAATCTGGGCGATCGCATCTGGCATTATTATGGGAATTATTGTTGCCAAATCTATAGTTTGGATTGAACAAAAAATTCAAAAACGCCGTCCTGCCGATAAGTTAATGGAAGACTTTACTGCTATCAGTACAATTCTCATAACTTATTCCTTAACAGAAATGGTTAATGGCTATGGATTTTTGGCGGTATTTGTTGCTGGCTTAGTTGTCCAACGCAGTTACAGAAATTCTGAAAAACCGATAGAACAATTAGAATTTGTTGAGCAAATCGAAAAACTACTGGAAGTTGGGACAATTTTACTATTGGGTTCAATATTATTATTGAAACCAATACTCAATTATGCTATGCAATCTGTGTTAGTAATAGTTTTGTTATTCTTGATCGTCAGACCTTTAGGAGTTTGGATTAGCACAATAGGTAAACGTCCTCTAGATTCACGCCGCCGAACCTTCCACCCAGGAACTCGGTTGTTATTTGGATGGTTTGGGATTCGCGGTGTTGGTTCTTTATATTATCTAGCTTATGCCTTTGGTCATGGTTTGAAAGGTGAGGCAGCCGAACAAATTGCTTGGATAACTTACACTACTATTGTAGCCTCGGTAATTGTGCATGGCATTAGTGCAACTCCATTAATGAAGTGGTATGAGCGCAATTTTGCTAACAATAAAAATACTACTCCTCCCACCACAATAGATGAATTTGAGTGAAAATATTTCTTGTATGTAGCGACTGCCTTGAAAGTCGCTACAATTTAATTTTCTGAATTTGCTTCAAACCGGAGAGGCGCTTTGATTCTTAAATTCTAATTTCTTTGTAATAAAGCGGTTCAGGTTCAGTCTATATTCCCTATTTTCCTGTCACTTTTTCAATAACTTCTTTCGCTTTTTCACCAAAACTTTCTGGGGGATTTTGTTCTTGTTCAGCCTTCAAATTTCTTTCGTAAGTCTTCTCTATAGTATTAAGATTTTTTGAATCTTTTATTGCTTGCTCATAAGCTTCTTGTCGTTCTTCTTCTTGAATACCAACACCTGGGTCAAATTCGTTAGCACGATTAATTTTTTCTTCAGAATTTGGTTTATACTCTGGAGGTATTAGTTTTAATTCTTCAAGAGTAGTTGCGTGACTAGTTTGCTGAACAAAAATGAAAGAACCTGACAAGCTGATGAAAACCATCAAGCCAACAACCAAAAAGCTTGAACGTAATGCTTGTTTTAAACTTAATAGAATTTTTTGCATGAAAAAAATCTCCTAATCTTTTTGTTATGAGCCTTTTGAGGTAGAAGATAGATTGAATATCTTAGGCTCACAGGCATCCTAAGTGTTTAGGTACAGTTCTTTCTTCTACCTCAAGGTATATTAATTTTTAGCTAGGGTAATCTTATTCACAAGACTAAAATCCCCGACTTCTCTAAGATGTCGGGGATCTCGTTGTTCTCAAATGATTTAGTAGGAGGACAAAATTGTGCCACCTTACCCGTGTACTTTTTTCAAATGATAATCCCTATAGTCAAAGGTTGTCGTGCTTACTAACAATACCATCTAGAACTCAACTTTTGGACTAATAGTTCAAATCGACTCAAGTAGACTGATATTTTTACTTTCCGATCGGATAGACACTTATGACCAACTATGATTAATTTTTATTCCTCGGCTTTGCATTACCTCTTCAAATAAATTTGTTGGTAATGCTTCTTCTACAGGAAAAACTCCAGGTTTTTTGAGTTTACCTTCTAGCAATAATTGGGCAATACTACCTGTGCCACAACCAGAAGCCACAGCAGTATTTTCATGCACGACAGTTGAGCAATAAACGGCTGTTTCACCATTTTTCTGCCCTGTAACCTCAGAACGAACTGCTACTCCAATTCCACTAAAATTATTAGTGACATCTGTCATTGAATGGCTGACATGAGACAGAAATTCAATCATGTAACGACGCTGCATTAACCACTTGGGAAAAACGTGTGCCGCAATCCAAGTTAGATGATTATAAAAATCTGGAACGGAACCAAACTTAGTAATTACAGTTTTCACTGATGGGAATGCATGGGGCAGCGTAAAGGTTTCTGGCATATCAAACCAGTAAACTCCGGTGCGTCCATATGGAGGTGGAAACTCAACTACTTCTCTTTCACTATAAGGCTTGATTATTTCCCATTTTCCATCTATCCAAGTCTCAAAAGGATACTGCAACCCAAGAAAAGTTGTCCGCATCACTGTAATGCCAGCACCACCAGAACCAGAAACTAAATAACTTAAATGGATCTTTTCTGGTAGCTGAAATTGTTCAATTCCCTGACGTACCATGCTGTTAGAAATACCAGGAAAAATGCCAGTATTAATAATTGCTGTCACGCCAGCAGCAGCAGCTTTTTCATGATAATTCAGAGCTTTGCTGGTATAAGACCGATGGTCGCTAACATCTAGATAATTAACGCCTTCAGCAATACAGGTTTCGAGAACATTAGTATCTCGATAGTGAAATGGCCCGGCACAATGGATGACTAAATTAGAGTTTGCGATCGCATCTCGCAATTTGTCAACTTCTGCCAAGTCCAATACCAAAAACTGCACTTGTCCTCCTGAAGACAAGCTTACAGCCTTCCCAAACTCCGCAGAACGTCCAGTAATCGTAATTTGAGCCTGCGTATGGGTAGCGAGATCCTGAGCAACACTGCTACCAATCCGCCCCCGTCCACCAAGAATTAAAACGCTGTCTGTCATTACTCCAGCATTCGCAACACTAACTTAATTTGACCAGTTTTGTGTCCTGTTTGCCATCGGTTATAAGTATGACTTACCTTTCAATCAAGGCAGAGTTTTCAATTATAGTTAAATCTGCCTTCTTCACGCCTCAATTTGCCTAACTACTGTTAGCGCCGAGTAACTCACCCCAGCAGTACCTTCCCCTGGATGGGTGGAGTCACCAACTAACCACAAATTCTGGATTGGTGTCCGATTGGCGAACCCAAAGGGGCCAAAGGTGGGAATCCTTTGACCAATACCGCCAACTATACCGCGATCGCGGGCTGTAAAATGGGCAAAGGTGCGCGGTGTTGCGGCTTCTTGATAAATAATCGTTTCTGGTTTGAGATAGAAGTATTGCGCAAGACGAGCGATCGCTTCTTGGGTAAACTTTTCTTTTAGTCCTTCATAATCACCAGTCTGCCACCACTGTGCGGGATCGACAAATGAAGAAGCAATAATTGTCGCTTTCCCCTCCGGTGCGCGACCATCTCCAGGATGACTGACGGAAACAAATAGGGAATTATTCTCGCCAATGGGGCCATTGACATCATACAGAAATTGGAGATGTGGAGGACACCCAAGTGGAATGGCGCTGGCATCTACACCCAAATACACCACAAAAGCACCCGATGCTTGGGGCAATTTTTTCACCCGATTTTTATATCCAGATGGCGCTTGTTCTCCCAACAACTGCACCAAATTTTGCACGGTGACGTTGCTAACTATATGGTCGGCGGCTTCTGTCCAAACTTCGCCAGTTTTCTGATTTCTAATCACAATAGCAGTAGCTTTGCCGTTGTCTACTTTGATTTCTTCTACAGTGTGGCGCATCAACAGTTTGCCGCCATCTCTCTCTAAGGATTGTACCAAGCGATCGCTTAATACTTGCATACTTCCCTGGAGGTGAAACAATCCTTGGGGCAGTTGGGATACACTCAAGGCTGTGGCGGCATAAAGTAATGCTGTGTTTTCTGCATCTACCTGGGAGTATAGCTTCAGTTGCAAATCTAAAAAAGTCCTCAATCGCTGGTCATTTCCCAGTCCGCACAACCGTAAAGCATCTCCTACCGTAAACAAGGTGAAGGGTACGGTAATTAATGTACTCGGACGCACCGCCTGAGTTAGCTGCCACAAATCCCATAAATTACGCGGCGGTAATACCGGGTCGCGTCCTTGAAATTCCCAACTAGCAGCAAATAAAGTTGCCATCAACTGCCAAAACGGTTCGCTACCAGGAAACTGTTTTTGTCGTTCCTCTTGCCATTTCTCTTGGTCGCGCCAGACATTAATCGGTGTGGTTTCCCCAGGTAAATACACCGCACAAGCAGGGTCGCAAGGCGTTGCTTGTGGCAAATCTATTGACAATTCTGAGAAAATCCGGTGGTGAATTCCCCCAGGTTCCAATCCCGCCACCTGAGTTGCTCCCACATCAAAGGTAAATCCTTGGCGTTTAAACGTCGAAGCACAGCCTCCTGGTACGAGGGCTTGATCCAAAATTAAGACACTGTAACCTCTATGAGCTAATAATGCCCCAGCAGTCAGTCCACCTATTCCCGCACCAATAACGACGACATGAGAGTTACTTTTGTCAAGAGAAATGCTGGACATTGATTAGCTTCTTTAAAATTCTTAATACTTTTACTTATAATTTTACCTTAATCTCAAATTTGAATGGGGTCGAAGGGTGCTAGTGTACACAAGTCATCGAATTACCCCCTTAATCCCCCCGATATATTGGGGGGAAACCGGAAAATCTGGTTCCCTCCCCTTTATAAGGGGAGGGTTAGGGTGGGGTAAATTTACCCCTAAATGCAAGTGAGTAGACTGTTTCAAACTTGTGTATACACCATAGCCTTACTAAGGAGAGGAACAGATTTTGCGTAGCATAACCTTTCTTAAGGTATCTCAGGGGTTGTACGATAAATCTTAAATGGCCTCATCAAAAATTTGTATGTACACGGGGGTTAAGGGGGATCTAAAAGTGCCTATATTCACAGCAAAACACTTTTCAAACAACCTCTTAATTTGACACGCTACCCTAAACCCAAAAAATTTGAAATCAACGGCAATAGATTGCTGCATTGTTCAACCAACTTTGTAGCACTGGGTAAACTAGAAATTGTTCCTTTTAAAATCTTTATAGCCGTTTTCGCCGCCTTTTGCATCGCCCCCTCTTGAGGATTTTTCCCAGCTTCTGCTAAAGCTTTCACTTGTTCTAATGCCTCAACTTTATCTTCTTGAGCTAAGTTTGTATCAGCCTCTATTGCTGCTTGCAATTGCGTCAACAATTCCTTAATTTCCGGTTTATCAGGTTCGGGAGACGCTGCTAATTCATTGATGGTATTTGTTACCGTACCGCTAATATCACCTAAATTTAAAGCTTGCCCACTAGCATTAAAGTCTCTGCCAACACTGCCAATTTCAATTTTGCGGCTGGCATCATTACTGTTAGTCATATTTTTATTCTCAACTTTATTGTCAACTTGAACATTAATCGGCTTATTAGCTAATAATCTTACAATCTCTGCCATCTCTCCACTTTGTTGGCGATAAATGACTATTTGCTCATCTTTAGCTTGTAATTGTGCTTTATATTTTTTTTCTACAGTTTGCAATGCCAGTTGATAATTTTGTGTAAAATCACTATGAATCTTTTCTTTATCAGCACCATCAGTTACACCAACTTTAACGACTACTACGCCATCACCTTTATTTTCAATACTTTGAATAGCTAATTCCGTATCTTCATTTTGTTCTTGAACTTTTTTGAAGGTGGTTACAAAAGCTTTCCAGTCGATACCGTCACGGAAAATTAAATCAATGGTATTTAAAACCTCTTCAAATAATTTTGTAAATTCTCCTGATTGAAAGTTGCCACTGCTAGGACGGCGTTCGCAGTCATCGGTTTCAGGCTTTGGGTTTTCAAGAAGATATATAAAACGACAATCTACATTATTTAACTTAGTTGTACTTTCAATATTCCACGCTTCAATACAAGCACCAGTCATTTTAGCGTTGGTAAAATTAGTGCTAACAGCTTGAGCAAGAGTTAAGTTTGCCCACTCTAAACAAGCTCCTTGTAACGTGGCTTGACCGATATCAGCGCCTTTTAGATTTGCTTTTTTTAAATTAGCACTTTTAAGATTAGCGCCTTTAAGGTTAGCACCAGAATAAGATTTTCCTCTACCATCACCAGTGACAAGTAAGTTGAGAACATCTGGATTAGTTAATATAGTCTTGTCAAGTCTAGCTAAGTCAAGTTTTTTGGCTTTATAGAAACAAGTACCTGTCAGGTTTGCTTCTCTGAAATCTGTGTTTTTGAGAGTTGCGCCAGTCAAGTCAGCGTTTGTTAAATCGGCATTACGAAAACTGGTTCCACTTGTAGCTGCAAAGGCGATCGCTATTTTACGAATCAAGTCATATCTTTCATCTCCTTTCATTGCATTCCATGCAATATAAATACTTAATGACATAATAAAGGTGATCACCATGCCAGTTACGGTACGAAAAGACAAAATATCAACTTTATCTCTTGTTTAACTTACGACATTGGAACTACAGAAAGCAGCAAAACCGACAATAAAAGCAACTCTAAAGAAATTATAAATATTAACTTGATTTATACCAACAATAATGATAGCGCTATCAATAACGCCAGCATCAACAATAGCAGCAGCAACAGCACCAGCAAATGAAACACCGTTACTATTATTAATGTTCCCATGAAGATGTAGTACAATGGTGCTAATAGTAGCGGTGACAACGGAACTAGCGATCGCACTAACGAAGATTGATATGTTTAGAGATATGTCTAAACCTTTAAAAATAGTAAGAGAAAAGAAAAATATAAGCACTACCAAGGTAGCGACACTAGACATTATTTCATAAGATTGGCTAGGGTCAATCAAGCAATAGAGTGCGTATATAACGTACTCTGAGGCAAATCCTGATAATGCTGATAATACGAGTAATATTATCAACAATCCAATTACCCAATGTTGCTGTAGTCCAGCCTTAGCACCTCTAAAATCAGCACCTTTAAGAATAGCGTTGCTAAAATTTGCCCCTCTAATATCCCTATCGCGAAAGTTAGCACCAGTCAGGTTTTGACCTTTAAAAGAGCAACCTTGGAGATTTTGACCGGAGTAGTCTGGTGGCATAATCACTAATTCGTAATTCGTAATTAAGAAAGTCAGATGAAATCTAGGTTTGGGGGTTTGAATCTGGTGACGGATATTAGAGAATTGGTATCACTGAGATTTTATACAAGTTTGCTGTGCAATATTTCGGATTTTGGCAAAATAAAGAAAATATAAAAATTTTGAATGCAATATGCGGTATAGGTGCATGACTGGGCACCCTTACCTTTGAATGCTTAGGGTATCATCAGCAATATTGAAGTTGTTGTCACCATACTTAAGCTGTAATTATCAATATTGCAACTGTAGCAGTTCCACAACTTACGGGAGCGGTTCCCGAACTTACCGGAGCGGTTCCCGAACTTACCGGAGCAGCTCCCAAACTTATGGAAGCAGCTCCCAAACTTATGGAAGCAGCTCCTGAACTTATGGGAGCAACTCCCAAACTTATGGGAGCAACTCCCGAACTTATGGAAGCAGCTCCTGAACTTATGGGAGCAACTCCCGAACTTATGGGAGCTGCTCCCAAACTTATGGAAGCGGTTTCACAACTTACGGGAGAATTAAATTAAAGATATGCTTTTCTAAGCGAAACAAAGTATGCGCTATCAAGTTGTACTTGCCAACTTAATGTTTTGACCGAATTTAGCCGAATCACTCACTGCTTCTGAATACAAAGTAAACAACTCACTCAAAACTTCTTTCCCTGCAATTTCTCCAAGGCTGGTACATCGTTCTAGCTTGCTTTTACAATGACTTTACTATCAAGCGTTGCATTGCTTACATCCATACCAGGCGATCGCTGTCTTTATCCCTCTATGTAGTATACAAAGACTACTATCTACATCTCTACTTACCAATTAGATACATTGAGTGACAATGCACAGATTATACGTTTGACGCTCAAAGAATTGGATCGAGTTGCACCGAATTCAATCGTACTTATCCTTAGCAAGAAGAGTGGATAGACTTCTTGGCATTGTAGGGGAAAGGGTAAGGGGAAATTCCATCCCCTTACCCTTTAACATGAGTCCCTTTCCCCAGCAGCAAGAGTACGCACATTGTTAACTCGTAAACGAGGCTATAACATTTTTGAACGCAAAGGAAATACTAGGGTATATCAACAGCAGTTTGTCAGTTAGTTGATACCATCCTGCGAGATGAAATGCAAATATTTCCAGTATCGGTGAGAGCAGATTATAACTTTTTGTAAAGATTGCATAGCAAAGTACGTAAAGTTATCTGCTTGATGCAGAGAAATTAATAGAGGTTTCCTTTAAAGATGAAATTATATGTCAGTATCAGCTTCTTTAGACCTGTCTAAAACTTTCTTCCTCAACAGCTTATTAGAAGCTAATCAGACAATTTATTTAGATTTCGACGGCAATATCACCTCTGGTACTTCCTGGAACACAAGTGAACGTCCGGCTAACATTATCACCCCTGCCTTCGACTTCGACGGCAATACAGCATCCTTTAGCTCGGTTGAACTTGCAAGAATTCAGTATATCTGGCAGCGCGTCGCTGAGGATTTCAGCCCGTTTAATGTTAATGTCACAACGCAGGCTCCAGCAGATATTAACGATCTGATTAAGAGCGGCAGTAATGATACTCGCTGGGGGGTGCGTGTTGCGATCGGCGGTAGCAGTTACGATTGGTATGGTAAAGGAGCCGAAGGAGTCGCCAAACTTGGTTCTTTCAACTGGAATAGTGATACTCCTACCTTTGTTTTTGCTGAAAATACGTTCGGTGATGAGAAGTATACGGCTGAGACTATCTCTCATGAAGTAGGTCATACGCTGGGACTCCAGCATGATGGACGAATAACCCCCGCTGAAGACTACTACGAAGGACATGGTAGTGGAGAGACTGGCTGGGCACCGATTATGGGATGGCCGGGGTATTACCAGGAGCTAACCCAGTGGAGTAAAGGCGAGTATGCTTCTGCTAACAATACTGAAGATGATTTGCAAATTATTACGACCCAAAATGGGTTCACCTACCGAGCTGATGATTGTGGTGATACAATTGCGACAGCAAAGCCACTAAGCATTTCTAGTACGTCTGTCAGTGGTAGTGGCATCATTGAGCGCAATACAGACCTAGATTTTTATAGTTTTGTCACAGGTTCTGGTTTGATTAGCTTGACAGTGAATCCTTTTAGTCAAGGGCCAAACTTAGACATATTGGCAGAGCTATACAATTCTGCTGGTACCTTAATTGCATCGTCCAATCCAACAGATTTACTATCTGCAAGTATTACAACAAATGTCGTTGCTGGAAATTATTACCTCAAAATTGATGGTATAGGAAAAGAAGATCCTCTTGCAACTGGCTACACGGATTACGGCAGTTTGGGGCAGTACTTTATCAGTGGTACTCTAAACTTTCCTAATATCCAGCGATGGGCAACTGGCCAAGGCGGTTTTTGGGATGCTCAAAAATGGCTAGTCGGCAATTTTAACGCAGATGGGAAAGATGATTTAGTCAACGTCTTCAATGATGGGGGTCT